>CALBGL010000073.1 GCA_937892735.1 uncultured Clostridia bacterium
CAATTTCTAGGGGAGAGTAATGAGAAAACCCCCGGATTTCACATTAGTCCAGGGTATGATGTAACAATTTCTAGGGGAGAGTAATGAGAAAACCCCCGGATTTCACATTAGTCCGGAGTGCGATGTAACAAATAAAGCTCTAGAGTAATGTGAAGCTCCTTGGGATGGATCCATTTGTTTTTAGTACAAATGGATCCTTTTTCATTTTAACCTCAAAGCTCTCCGAAAGGATCTTTACAGGGGAAAGTAGTTTGTGATACAATAGGCGTGGCATGACAGCAACCTATATCGAAAGCGACAGAGCCACGCCGTGAGTTTGCCGCCACAGGGCGACAAACTCCGAAAGGTACCTGGGCTGGCAGCAATGGCATGACAGCAACCTATCACGCCGTGAGTTTGCCGCCATAGGGCGACAAACTCCGAAGGGTACTTGGGCCTGTGGTACAATCAAGACAGAAATTGTAAGAAGAACGCAATAGGAGGATCAATATGAAGGTATTAATCACGACGGACTGGTATCGGCCAGTGATCAATGGAGTAGTGACCTCGGTTCTGAATCTGGAACGGGAGCTGCGTTCACGAGGACACGAGGTGCGGGTGTTGACCGTCAGTCGTACCCATAGTTCCTGGAAGGAGGATAATACCTGGTACTATCTGGCTTCCTATCCATTGGATAAACTATATCCGAAGGCTCGGGCAACGCTGCAGTTTCATCATACTTTTATTCAGGAGCTCATCGATTGGAAGCCGGATGTGATTCATTCGCAGTGCGAATTGAACAGCTTCATTTTTGCGAAGAAGATCGCGAATAAGACGAAGGCGCCGCTGGTGCATACTTATCATACCGTTTACGAGGAGTATACGCATTATTTTTCGTTGAATGAACGAATCGGTAAGCAGGCGGTGCGGTCTTTCTCGCGCTGGACCCTGAATAAGACCCAGGCGGTCATTGTGCCGACCGAGAAGGTTCGCAACATTTTGCTGCGATATGGCATCCGGAAGAAGATCAGCGTAATTCCTACGGGGATTTCCCTGGATCGCTTTGAGATCCACTTTACGCAGGAGGATCGGGACAAGCTGCGGGAGAAAGTAGGAATTCCGAAGGGACATCAGGTCATGGTGACACTGGGTCGTGTGGCGCAGGAGAAAAATATACAGGAGCTGATCGAATACGTGCATCGTTTGAAGCGCCCTCGGTTCACCTATGTGATTGTAGGAGATGGTCCTTATCGCCATGAACTGCAGAAACTGGTGTATCGATTGGGAGAAGAGAAACGGATTCTCTTTACAGGGATGGTACTGCCGGAACAGACGCCCTATTATTATCGATTAGGAGATATCTTCGGCAGTGCCTCCAGCAGCGAGGCGCAGGGATTGACCTATGTGGAGGCGCTGGCCTGCGGATTACCGTCGATCTGCCGTAAGGACCCCAGTTTGGATGATGTGATTGTTCATGGGTATGATGGGTTTCAGTATTCAAATTATCAGGAATTTGGAGAGGCAATTCACCGTATGTTGGATAATCCGGAACGGTGCCAGGAAATGAAAGAAAATGCGCTGAGGGTAGCGGATAAGTATTCTGCTAAACTATTTGCCAAGAGGGTAGAAGGCGTGTATAAGGCAGTGATTCGTAAGGCGGAGAAAAAGAACAGGAGGAAGTCAGGATGAAGCAGTTTGCGTGGCAAGGCAGGCAGGTATCGAAAATCGCGCTGGGTTCCACGAATTTCGGAGAACCCATGAGTATCAGCGAGTCTTGGCGAGTCATGGATTATGCCAGAGAGCAGGGAATCAATTTTTTTGATACAGCCAGAATCTATGGATATTGGTATCAGGATGGCGGCAGAAATGGTTACTGTGAAAAGGTAATAGGCGATTATATGAGAAGCCGAGGCTGTCGGAATGAGATTTACCTAGTGACGAAAGGTGCCCACCCGCCTTTTGAGGATCGCAGTGCCTCCCGTCTTACGCCAGAGTGTCTGCGAGAGGATTTGGAAGGTTCTCTGCGGGATCTGGGGACGGATCATATTGATCTGTATTTTCTGCATCGGGATCATCCCAATATGGATCTTCCCGCGGTCATGGAAACGTTGCATGATTTTATAAAAGAGGGAAAAGTGCTTTCTTTGGGTGCTTCTAATTGGCATTACGATCGGATCGTGGAGGCGAACGCATATGCAAAGAAGCATGATCTTACGCCTTTTTGTGCGAGTCAGGTAGAGTGGAGCATGGCCAAGCTGGCGGATGGAACCGCGGGAGATAAGACGCAGGTGGTTCTTACGCCGGAGGAGTACGAAGCGTACGGGAAGAGCGGGCTGCTGCTCATGGCTTATACTTCTCAGGCGCATGGATTATTCAGTAAGGCGCAGGCCGCGGGAGGATATGAGGCGTTGGCGGCGGTTGGCAAGCTGGGAAAATATAAAGATCCGGCGAATGCGCATCGCGTCGAAGCGGCGCTTACCCTGTGCAAGCGGTACGGTATTTCGCCGGCCGCGTTGGCTGTATCTTATATCACCAGCCAGACATTTCCGGCGGTACCGATCCTGGGGTGTTCCCGGAAAGAGCAGATGGAGGATTCTCTGTCAGCGGTTGATTTTGTGCTTTCGCCGGAGGATTACGCATTGTTATTGCAGGAGGATGGGATCTGATGAAAACTATCACGGCGCAGGAGATTCAAACATGGGAACCTTTAAAAGATCCGGCGGACCCTGGGAAGGTGTTGGAAAATCCGCTTCTGAAAGAGCGAATTGAGGAAATCATCACGTATCAGGGGGATCGTACCGAGCCCTGTCAGATACCCACGCTTTATTTTCATGAATTTGCAGAGTTTGAAAAAAGCGGAAATCGGCTGATCTATGAGGAGCCATATTTTTTTAAGAGAAGCCTCCTAGTGACGAGAGGGTTGGTGGCTTGGCTGTATCAAAATGAGAAGGAAAGCGATGTAACCTCGCTGACTGACGTCATGTGGAGCATTTGCGATGAGTATACATGGGCGCTGCCAGCGCATGTTCATGGAGGACTAGAAACAGATCGTTATACCGTGGATTTGTTCGCGGCCGAAACGGCTTGTTGTCTTGCGGAGCTTCTTCACTATATACCGAAACTTCCAGAATTAGTGAGGGAAAGGGTGCGCGTCGAGATTTTTCGCAGGGTTCTGACACCGTTTCTGACACAGAAGGAAAAGTTTCCGTTTGAGAATATGGAGAACAACTGGTGCGCCGTATGCGGTGGATCCGTGGGAATCGCCGCTTTATATCTGCTGGAAGATCCGAAACAGCTGGAGATCGTGCTGAACCGTGTGGGAGAGAGTATGGATCGTTTTCTGAACAGCTTCAGTGCCGACGGCGCATGCTTAGAGGGCCTGTCCTATTGGACGTATGGGATGAGTTTCTTTGTGTCTTATTGTGAACTTCTGTATAGAAGGAGCGGCGGACAAGTGGAACTCATGGCTTCTGAGCGGGTGCATCAGATTGCCCGTTTTCAGCAGCAGTGTTATTTTTCCGGCGGCAGGACCATCAGCTTTTCCGATGGTTCGACGCGGGATCATTTCTATCTGGGGCTTACCTCGTATCTGCGTCGATATTATGGAGATATTGTGATACCGCCAAAGGCCTGTATGGCTTCCTATACCGATGATTCGTGCTATCGCTGGGTTACATTGTTCCGGGATCTGATCTGGAGCGATTCGAGGATAGAGGACTGGACGCAGGATGCATTGAGCGTTTTTTCGGATGCGCAGTGGTGGATTCTGCGGGATGGGGACAAAGGAATCGCGGCGAAGGGCGGTCATAACGGAGAATCTCATAACCATAACGATATTGGCTCTTTTCTGATCTATCGCGGGGAAGAAGAGTTGCTAGCAGATCTGGGGGCAGGAGAGTATACGAAGCAGTATTTCCGTGAGGAGACGCGTTATCAGATTTTCTGCAACGGTTCCCAGGGGCATAGTGTGCCGGAGATTCAGGGACAGAGACAGGCGGCTGGAGCAGGGTATCGAGCGGAGAATGTACAGATGGGGGAGAAGAGCTTCAGTCTGGAAATGGCGGGAGCCTATCCGGCAGGCATGGTGAAGAGCCTGCATAGGACGCTTGACTATGAATCGTCCGGACATCTGATCCTGACGGACACATTTGTGTTTGGCGAGGATTCTAAAAGCGTAATAGAACGTTTTGTGAGCCGAAAGCCAATTCGGCAAGGAGATAAGAAAGGAGAGATTTGGATAGGAGACATGCGGGTGTGTTGTTCAGAAGGCCTTTCTGGGATGGAGGCAAAGACCGTTTGCCAGAAAGACCATAAGGGAGAAGATGAGATGGTCTATGTGGCAGAATTTCTGTTCCATCCGCAGCAGAAGGATACGGCATATGCCTATCGGTTTGATTTTTATTTTTGACTTCACGTTTCCGTACAAGCCGGCATATAATAGAGCAGATCCGATCAAGGAGAGAAGAATATGCTAAGTGGCATTGATGTCAGCAGATACCAAGGACAGATCAACTGGAATCTGGTGAAGACAGATTTTGTCATCATCCGGGCAGGTTATGGCAAGAATACGTTGGATTCCCAGTTTATCCGCAATATTACGGAGTGCAACCGATTGAATATTCCTTGCGGCGTATACTGGTTTTCCTACGCGCTGAGTGAACAGGATGCGGTAAACGAGGCGAGAAGGTGCCTGGAGGCAGTACGTCCGTATCGTCTGGAGTATCCCGTCTGTTTTGATTTTGAGTACGATTCTGTGCGGTATGCCCAGCAGAATGGGATTACGATCACCCGACGCATGGCTACGGACTTTGTAAAAGCATTTTGCGATACGGTCGAGAAGGAGAAGTATTATGCGATGTATTACGCCAATGAGGATTATCTCAGGAATATGTTCTATCCGGAGGAACTGAGGGCGTATGACCTTTGGTACGCCAGATATCGTCCGGGGACAGAGCCTGGAAGAGAGGGCGTGGGAATCTGGCAGCATACGGAACAGGGGTCGGTTGTTGGAATTAATGGCAATGTGGATCTCAACTACGCCTTTAAAGATTATCCCAAGATCATTCGGGCGGCGGGACTTAATCATCTGATGGATCGTCAGGCGGATACGGCCGTGAAGGAGTTCCAGGAGCTGGTATATCCCAAACCGGATGGTGTGTGGAACAATTTGACAGCGCAGCTGGCAGGAGAAAATGTGATTCGTCAGGGAAGCAGGGGTGATCTGGTGAAACTGGCGCAGGAACGATTGATTTACTATGGATTTCCACTGAACGTATCAGGAGTGGACGGTATCTTTGGCGCGGAGACGGATCGCCAGATCCGGGCGTTCCAGACAGATAGGGGACTGACGAGGGATGGCGTAGTGGGCGCCGCGACCTGGAAAGCGTTATTAGGTGCGTGAGAAGAGGGGCGGAAACGCCCCTTCTTGCGCATTCAAAATGCACGGGAGGAGACAGACATATGATTGGATTGAAACGAGGCACCGTACAGCTGTACGATCATGATCCGGCGTGGGAAGAGGAAGCGCGGCGGACTATTTTACAACTTCGGAATATTCTGGGAGGTATCATCACAGATATTCAGCATGTCGGCAGTACATCGATACGTTCCATAAAAGCTAAGCCGATTATCGACATCATGTTGGCCGCAGACCGTTTCGAAGATATTCTAGCCTTTGAAGAACCGCTCCGGGAGGCAGGGTTTTACTATCGCCCTGGAAATCTGCCGCATCAGCTTTTATTCGCATGTGGCAACTATTATGATGGTTCAGGGGATTTGCAGACGCATTTTATCCACGTTGTATTGACAAATAGCGCCGATCATATCAATTACATCTACTTTCGGGATTATATGAATGGTACCCCGTCTGCCGCTAAAGAGTATGAGAGACTCAAGATCGCGCTGGCGCAGAAAGCGTCCGCAGAGGATGGGAGAAAGATGTATCTGGCGGGAAAGCATGATTTTATCGTCCGCATGCTGGCAAAAGCATTGGCGCATTCTTATCTCGGAAAAACGGTAGAGATCAGGATAGACCGGCCGCTGGGCAGTACGCATCCATCGCATCCCGATTTGGTGTATCCTATCAATTATGGTTATATTCCCGGAGTAATCAGTGGTGATGGGGAAGAACTGGATGTATACCTTCTTGGAGTAGAAGAGCCAGTGAATACCTACCTGGCGACAATCATCGCGATGATACACCGCCACAACGATACCGAGGATAAGCTGGTTGCGGCTCCCATGGGAAAACACTTCACGAAGGAGGAGATTGCACAGGCCGTAGCGTTTCAGGAACAATATTACGAAAGCGAGGTCGAGATATGATCCGAAAAAATATGTATAAAATCTTATATCTTTTTTCTATCATGCTAGGAATCGCTTTCGTCATTCGCTGCGGTAATGATTTTATAAATTACGACGTGGCGAATTCTGCGCCTTTTTATGTGTTTGTAGCGGTGGACGCATTGGAATTTATCCTCCCCAGCCTTCTTGTATTCATCGCCGCCAGGATTCTGAAGAAGAAACAGAGGGCTTGACAGTAGGTGATCCATCGTGTATAATGAATACATACTAAAAGAATGTATGGAAGGAAGAAGGAGATGGCACGCAATAAATACCCGGAAATCACGGTAGAACGCATTCTGAACGCGGCACAACGCCTGTTTCTGGAGAAGGGGTATGAGAACACCACGATTCAGGATATCGTGGATGCACTGGGGGATCTGACCAAGGGCGCTATCTATCATCATTTCAAGTCCAAAGAAGAGATTCTGGATGCCGTAAGCGACAAGATGTTTTTCGAGAATAATCCGTTTGATGCGGTGATGGATCGAAAGGATCTCAACGGATTGCAGAAGCTGCAGGAAGCGATTCGGCGGAATCAATCCGATGAGAACCGAGTGAGTCTTACGATTCAGAGTATGCCGATTACGCAGAATCCGAGGATTCTGGTGGACATGATTGAATCGAATCGAAGCGTGCTGACACCTTATTATCAGAAGCTGTTGGAAGAGGGCAATCAGGATGGCTCTATTCATACAGAGTATGCGAAAGAGATTGCGGAACTGCTCCCGTTGATGACGAGCCTGTGGCTTTTACCTTCGGTGTTTCCGGGGACCGTAGACGAGATGCGGCGTAAGTTTCGTTTCTTGGGGGAAATGCTGGAGAAGATGGGAGTTCCCCTGGTGGATGACAGTATCGCGGCCCTGGTAGATGAGTTTTTTGATAGAATAACAGACGAGTAAAATTGCCGATATGGCAGTTTTATTTTTCACTTATACATTCATTCGGTAGGTATCTAAATGAAGGAGGAGACGCATGAAAACCAAACTATTCACACGGAATTTCACTTTTTTAATCTTGGGACAGATCAGTTCATTATTTGGGAACTATACCCTGCGATTTGCTATGTCGATGTATGTATTGGAACAGACGGGTTCCGCGTCCATCTTCGCGGGATTGCTGGCCTTGTCCATGCTGCCGACGATTCTGCTCTCCCCTCTGGGAGGAATCCTAGCGGATCGCGCTAACCGCCGCAACATCATGGTGATTCTTGATGTAAGCAGTGGAATTGCCGTTCTGATCGGCTGCACGGTCTTTTGGGGAGGATATGATCTTGTGGGAATTGGACTTTTGCTTATCTTGCTTTCGGTATTGGGCGCGTTTGAATCTCCTACGGTTCAGGCTTGTATTCCCACGATGTTATCCGAAGAGAATATTGTAAAAGGCAATGCGGCTGTGAACCAAGTATCGGCGATAGCTTCTTTGGTCACGCCGTTTCTGGGAAGTGTTTTGTATACTACGTTTGGAATCCTCCCCATATTCTATGGAACGATGGTCTGTTTCTTTCTGACAGCTGGTTTTGAATGTTTTATCCGGCTGAACTTTCGTAAACCCGACGACAGAACAGGGGTATGGGCTATCATTCGAGAAGATTTCAAGGTAAGCATGCGATTCATTGGCAAAGAACAAACCGGCATACTGAAACTTTTGTTGTTAGCAGCCTTGGTGAGTCTTTTTGTAGCAGGGACTTTAGTGGTAGGTTTCCCCTATTTGGTACGAACCGTATTAGGATTATCGACAGGATATTATGGCGCAGCAGAAAGCGCTATGGGGGTGGCCGCGATTCTGGGTGGTGTGATCGTGGGTATATGGGCGAAAAAAATCCGCTTGCGCGACATGTTCATTATTTTCTGTGTGTTTGGCATCTGCTTGATTCTCAGCGGCGTCGCATTTCTGATTCCTATAGGGGTCGCAGGACGTTATATCGCCCTGCTAATCTTCTTTTGCCTATGTCAGTTCGGCTGCAGTATTTTTTCTACCTATGCGATTTCCTTCATTCAGGCACGAACGCCGGAATCCTTGATGGGCAAAGTCATGTCCTATGTTTTCACATTATCTATGTGCGCACAGCCTCTGGGACAGATGATCTACGGTGTGCTTTTCGACCTTTTCTCGAAAAATGTTTATGGAGTATTGCTTCCCAGCGGGATGATTGTCGTTTGTATCGGAATGGCCTCCCGGAAGTTCTTCCGTACGTTTGAGGAAACATAAAAACACCGCGCAAAGGCAAAGCCGATGCGCGGTGTCTAATTTTGCAGGATCTCGCCAAGATGGAACCCCTTCTATCCGATTTCTGATTTACACAGAAATCTTCACATTCTCGAAGCAAAGTCCCTTTACGCTGGCAATGGAACCGAAGGTACGGCTCGTGATCTCGATATTGCGGAAGAGCAGGTTCTCGATAGGACGCTTTGCGTCGGTATCAATGGAGAAGGCCAGCGGTACCGCATGCCGGCAGGATGCATCCACATAGGAAGTGACGTTTTCTATGCAGACATTCCGCAGGGTGGGCAGACCGATTTCCGGAGGTACATACTGAGAGAGGATGCGCCAATGTTCAGGGATTTCGCCGGTATAATCATCGGGAATCTTACAATAACTGAATTCCGGAAACCAGTTCAGCTGGAAACTGAAGACTTCCCGTACATTGGTCATCTTCAGGTTTTCCACACGCACATTTTGGATCGTACCGCCGCGAGTGCGGGCGGATTTGATCCGAAAACCGAAGGAGGCGCCGTCGAAGGTACAGTCGTGGATATAAACGCTGCGGATCCCGCCGGACATATCGGAACCCAGGGTGATCCCCTCGCTGGGCGCCGTCAGATGACAATCGCAGATCTCGATGTTTTCACAGATGCGGTTCACACGAAGCCCATCCGCGTCTCGACCGGACTTAATGACGATACCGTCGTCATGACAGCTAATCTGGCAACCCCTCACTAGGACTCGATTACAGGAGTCAATATCAATCCCATCGGTACTGGGGCCCAGATTGCGAGCGATCGTGACGTGATCGATCAGAATATCCGTCGAATAGTAGAGATGGATATTCCAGAAACCGGAACGTTCACAGTGAAAATCCCGTAATGTCACGTTCCTGCAATTGCCGATCAGGATAGCCTGCGGACGGAAGCAGTCATAGTCCACGGCCCATCGCAGGTTGCTCGGATATTCCCGCAGCATACCGCCCTGATGATTGTCCTCGGGAGGCCCCCAGAACTTATACCACCAGTATTCACCCTGGCCGTCAATGGTACCTTCGCCGCAGATCGTCAGATTTTCACAGTGCTGCGCGTTGATGAGTCCCGCGGGCCAATAGGTCAGCTCGATGCCGGCCACACGAGAAGGCAGCGGGGGATAGGCCGCGTCATCTACCACACCCAGTATCACAGCATCCTTGCTGAGTTCCAGCGTCATATTCGATTTCAGGAAGAGGGATCCTGTCAGATAGGTACCGGCAGGAATCACCAGCGTGCCGCCAGCAGGAACCGCGTCGATCGCCTGCTGCAGAAACGAGGTACAGAGAGTCTTACCGTCAGCATAGGGAGTAAAATCAAAATTCATGGGAGCACCTCCTTAGCGTCCGGGAGTCAGAGGATCGTCCTCGGACGGATGTAAGTTCTGACACACATCTACGCGCACATGATCCAGTTCCCAGTCTTCAATGTGACAGATGGATCCAAACTCATAGGCTTGGATCTCGATATTTTTCATACGCACATCGCGGATGGGCTTTTCGGGATAGGCATTGATGAGAAACGCATAGGACTTTCCGGTATAATCCGGCGTCAGGGAAGCCTTCACGTCCGCGATATCCAGCCCTCGGACCTCCGGCATGCCCTGTTCTTTAGAGACTGGAGCGGAGAGCACTTTCCAGTGGTCCGGCACTTCCCCGGTATAGTCAGCGGGAATCTCGCAGTAGCTGTAAGAAGGATTCCAGTTCAGGTCGAAGCTGAAGGGCTCACGCACATTCGTCATCTGGAGGTTCCGCACCTTGATATTCTCAATCAATCCGCCGCGGGTATGGGCGGACTTGATGCGAAAACCGCAGGAGGTGCTGTGATAGCGGCAATCGTGGATATAGACGTTGCGAATGCCGCCGGAGGTTTCAGACCCCAGGGTGATACCGGCGCCCAGACCCAGGTCGCAATCATAGATCTCGACATTTTCACAGACTCGGTTGACACGCAGACCATCCGCGTCCCGTCCGGATTTCACGCAGATGCTGTCATCATTACAGGTGATATGACAACGGCGGATTACGGCGCCATTACAGGAATCGATATCGATTCCATCAGTGCTGGGACCGGCGTTCTGTCCCACCGAGACATGCTCCACCAGAAGATCTTCGCTGTAACACAGATGAATATTCCAGAAGGGGGAACGGCGGGATACCAGACCGCTGATCGTCACATGTTTTGAACGAAAGACAATCACATTTCTGGGACGCGTGCAATCATAATCCACGGCCCAGCGCAGACCCTTCGGTGTGTAGACGCCCCGCATGCCGCCCAGACGATCCTGTCCCCAGTATTTGTCCCACCAATACTCTCCCTGGCCATCGACCGTACCTCCGCCGCAGATCTTCACGTTTTCGGCGTCTCGCACGTTCAGAAGACCGGCGGGCCAGATCATCTCGATCCCCGCCACGCGAGTAGGCACCATAGGGTAGGCGGACTCATCCACCACACCCAGCAGCGTGGCATCCTCGGGGAGTTCCAGCGTCATGTTGGATTTTAGGAAGAGAGAGCCTGTAAGATACGTGCCTGCGGGAAAGCGGAGCGTTCCCGATACGGCAGAAGCGGCGTCGATCGCCTTTTGCAGCGCTTCGGTACAGAGTGTGCTGCCGTCAGGCACTGCGCCAAAGTCCAACGGATTTAAGACTTGCATAAAAAATACCTCCCATTTAATAATAATAACATTCGACGGTACGGCCCAGCTTGCGGGCGAGATCTGCCAATTCTTCCAAGAGCCGGGCCTTGATGCTGAGATCGAAGGGCAGATTTGGATTCTGATGGGCTGGATTGATTGCCTGACCGATATAGAGATTCAGATGCGTACATTTTTCTAAGAGGATGCGGGCAATTTGCGCGGCGCCATTGTCCGCATCCACCAGCTCCAGGTTTTCCACTTCTCCGGTATTTGTCACACATTGCCGCAGGATCTCCAGCGTCTTACTCAGGGTCAGGACGCCTTCGGTCACCAGATCAATTCCTTCGATCTCTGCCGTAGGCGGAAGGGAAGGATCGGAATAGTGAAGAGAAGCTCGCAGAGGCTTGTCCAGGATCCGCGCGACCATATTTCCGCTGGTACCGCCGCAGACAATCCGAATATCTGAACCCCTCATAAAGTCCTGTACCATGCGCTCATCATCTTTTTTATCCTGGGGAGGACTGGCCAGCAGATGCACATGGCTCGAGGGGATCACCTTGGCCACCGCGACGGTGGTGTCATCTCCCGGTTTTCCCATGTAAAGGTCGTTGCAGGCGGCAGAGAGCTGGTGCGCCAGACGATGGGCGGAAGGACGTTTGGCCGCTTCCCGGCGAAGAAAATCCGCCACATGATTCCAGGTCCAACCAAAATTCAGCGTTTCTCCCACGCCGGCATAGATCACGCCATCGCTGACTAAGACATAATAATCTCCTAATTCTACCTGAAAGAAGCTCTCGCGGATTTCTTTGCCTGCGATCTCCCGTTTCACAAAGGGCGGACGAATCAGTTCTCCTTTTCGGAGACAGAAACAAGACGGGTTGTCGAATTCTACCAAATGCGCCTGGCCATCGTGAGAAATTTCCAGGATGCTGAAGGTCGAATAGGCTAGATGACGCACAGAACATAGAGGCAGTGTGCTGCTGATGGTTTCCACAGTGTCTTCCAGAGGAGCGCCTTCCTGCATCATGGTCGCGATGATCTTCGACGTCAACGTGGAGAGAATATTGGCCTTTACACCGCTGCCCAGTCCATCCGCGAGCACCAAGATGTCCGAATTTTTGGTACGGACGATCTCGACCTTGTCGCCGCAGAGTTCTTCTCCTTTATGGTTCAGGCTTTTGTATACGCATTCCACAACGTGCTGCATGCCTTACTCCTCCTTAGCGACCATATCCTTCAGCCTGGAGAGAGTGACCTTCGTCTCGGCTGTCGTCTCGCCTAAGAGTCCGGCGATTTCCTGGGCTACGGTCATCTGCTTGTCGATGACCTTCTGCGCCATGGCGATCGTATCCATCTGCAATTGATGATGTTTCGCCTTTGTCTGTTCTTCAGTGGTGATATCCTTGAGAATCCCCAGTACCATGCGCTGTTCCGGCATATAAAGAATATTGGCGCTAAAAGTAATCCCCAGGTTATCGTAGGTGACGATCCGATCCAGATACGCACTTCGGTTCTGGATGATATGTTCATAGTCCGTCGTATCGATTAGTTCATACAGATAGGTATCCATTGCCTCTTTGCGCGTGATGCCAAATACTTTTTCAGCTTGTTCATTGAATTCTCGGATCCGCAGATCCTCATCGACCACGAAGATCACATTCGGGGTGACTTTCAAGATGCTGTTCGAAAGGGACTGCGCCAGTTCCTTCATATAGGGCAGACACATGGTCGGTTCGGACTTGCCCTGGAAGATGGAGATGGCTTTTTCGCGGCAGGTAGAATACCCACAGGCGCCGCAGTTGAGTTCATCTTCTTTACTTTCTTTACCGATTCCGCGCAGGATCTGCCGAATCTGCTCTTCAGTGGGCATATTCTCCTGCGTGCTCGCATCCGCGAAATGCATGGCAAGATCCTTGCTGTGCGGCAGATCTGGGAATTCATTTCTTTCGTGGCCTGTATATTTTTCCACTGCGAGCTGCGCGGAAAAACGCCCCGTGGCATGACCCGATACCGGGCCGTTGATGCATCCGCCGGGACATGCGTTGACCTCGATGAAACACCCGTGGATGGTGCCCTTACGCAGATCTTCGAAGAGAGCCTTGCAGTTTTCCACATCATCGACACATAGGGGTTTATAGCCGAAGAATCCCTTCTGCGCCAGCATGGTCGTGACAATACCGCTGGTCACCGGATACATGCGGGCCGACTTGGGACTGGGATTATCAAAGGGAACAGGGGACAGGCTGTCCAGATCGATACCGCTCTCCCGTACCCAAGCGATCAGTTCTTCGAAAGTCAGCACCGCATCGACGAGTCCGGCATGTCGGGGATCCCGGGCTTCTTCTTTTTTGGAAATACAGGGACCTACAAAGATGATCTTAGCGTCCGGGCCATATTGCTCACGCAAAAGTTTCGCATGGGCGATCATGGGCGAGACTACCGGCGCCATCATGGGCAGAAGATCCGGATAGTATTTTTCTAAAAGCATGTTGATCGTAGGACAGCAGGTCGTGATCATGTTATCCATCGTACCCAGTTCCAGCAGGCGGGAATATTCCGCGGAGACGAAAGCCGCGCCTTGGGATGTTTCCTGCACATAAGTAAAGCCTAGTTGTTTTAAGACAGCGCATGTGAGTCCTGGCTTCTTCAATAGACCGGAGAAGGAAGGGGCGATGGAGACCACAGTCATGGCATGCCCCTTAATATAACCACGAATCTTGAAGATATCGCTTAAGACGGTCTTGGCATTCTGGGGACACGTGTTGAGACAGTGACCGCATAATACACACTGTTCCGGCATGATCTGTGCCTGGTCATCCTTATACATAATCGAATTGACCGGGCAGGAACGGATACATTTATGGCAGTTCTTACACCGTACTTTCTTCAGACTGATGATACTGGTCATACGGAATCCTCCTCTATAAGCTTCTGTACAACTTCTCGGCGAAATACGTCGTCAATCGTAGCGGCAGTGACGGAGTGAATCTGCCCATCAATCTTTACGCAGACCCCGCTATTGCCGCGAGTACATTGATCCATGCAAAAGGAACCGGACAGGGAGATTCGGTCTTCCAGATGATATTCTGCGATTAGGGCATTTATACGGCCGAGAATGGCTGCGGAACCCTTCAGGTGACAGGAACTTCCAACACATAGCACAATTTCCATACTCCTATACCTCCACAGTTTGATAATTTTTATTATAAAGGAATTAGGTCGGTTAGTCAAGAAATACAGAGAGGAAAACTTCGTCTTCATCTTGACGCGTGTCGAAAGAGTCCCTATAATGGGAACAGACTAAGGAGGGCTGAAATATGATGAAGAAAAAGAGTCTGTCATATAAAATCACCATGGGGTTTCTGATCAGTTTTTGTCTGCCGCTAACGATTTTTCTGGTGGTCTGGATGTATCAGATGACCTACATGCAGGAGCAAAACGTGGAGAATCAGGTTAAGAACGACCTGGCAGGCATTACGGGAGAGATTTCCCACCGTATTCAGGAAATGGAGATCACCGCCAGGAGTATTGCCAGTAATCCGGAACTGATCGACTATCTGGAAAACTACAGCCATGATCCGAAGCGTTATCTGCTGAAAGCGGTAGAAGAGTTTGGCATGCTTTTAGGAAGTATCAGCCAGATGAATCCGCGAATTGAAAGTCTCAGAATCTATGCGATGGATAATCGGATCCCGCGATATCAAAATACGATCTATCCGAAGCGAGTCATGCAGGATCAGGTCTGGATGAAACCAGTGGAAAATCTGGCATATGAGGGGTTTTATATAGGGCCTTCTACGTTACTTTATGAGGCGCAGAATGAAGAAAACTACAGACAACTTGTTTTTCCTACGACGGGAGCGGGGCCTCGGGTCTTTTCTTTATTTTGTCATATTTATCGGGAGAACAGCACGATACCGGCCGGGTATCTGGAGATCTGCATGCGGACAGAGAATCTTCTGGGGGTGGCGGATACGCTCCTGGAAGGCGTGGACGTGTTTTTCAGAGAAGAAGGTACGGGCATTCTCTATAGCCTGCAAGGAGATACGGGAAAGGAAGAGGCATTGCTGCGTCACGTACAGGAAGAGGACACGAAGGATTTTCATTATAACGGGCAGAGATATAAGATTTACGAGTATGAATTGTCAAATCCGGCCCTGACCCTGTTTTATACATATCCCATGTCTTTGTATCATTCCACCCTACATTGGGGTGTCTGGCTTGTTGTCTGCGCGATTTTGGTATCCAGCGTCCTCATGCTGATTTTTATACGCATCTTCTTTCGTTCCGTACCGTTGCGTTTGCGGACACTGGTCAGCCGGATGAAACAGGTGCGGGACGGTTCTATGGAAGTCAGTTTTGAGGATGATCAGGACGACGAGATCAGTGAGGTGAATCGTACGCTCGAGCAGATGCTGCGTCATATCCATACCCTGATTCATAAAGTGTACCGTACCGAACTCTCTGAGAAGGAGGCGACGCTTCGATTCTTAAAAATGCAGATGGATCCGCATTTTTTGTTTAATGCGCTGGAAGCGATCCGAATGACGGTGACGCTGGGAGATAACGACAAAGTAGAAGAGGCATTGGTGGCTCTGAGCAATATCTTGCGGTTGCGGCTGAAAGGGAATGCCTGGTGTACGGTAAAGGAAGAAGTGAATGCGGTTCGAGAATATGTGAAAGTAGAGAATCTGCGGTATAATGATCATATTTTATTGCAGATGGAGACGGATGAGACGCTCCTGGGGTGCAGAATGCCTTCGTTGACGATACAGCCGCTTGTCAACAATGCGATTCGCCATGGATTTCGCAAGGAACGACAGTATCTCATGATTCGTGTGGAGATTTTCAAAGAAGAAGATGCTATCCGAGTTCGCGTGACAGATGATGGCAGCGGAATGACGCCCGAACAGCTCATGACGCTGCAAGAACATATGAAAGAGGGGAAATCTCTAGAAGAACGGGCGGAACATGGGACAGGTCTGGTGAATCTGGCGTTGCGTCTGCGGCTTAATTTCGGGGAAAAAGCAGATATCGAAGTGGAAAGTATTGAAGGAAGCGGGACACAAGTCGAGATTTTTTTGGAGGATTTGAATGAGAATGTAGAATAAGATATTAAAAAATCGAACGAATCTGAATTTACAACACTTGATAAAATCTTATCCGATGCTATGATTTATACAGATGGAGGGGAGAAATACAGGCTATTATTGTGTAGATTAACAGCAAAGGAGTGATAAGCATGAAGAAAAAGAAAAAAAGTGTCTCAACAGCCTTGGGAAGAGACAGGAAGTCTCAGATTACTTTACAGCTCATGGTGGCGCCAGCGCTCATCGTGGTCATTCTCTTTTCCTATTTTCCCATGTACGGCGTCATCATCGCCTTCAAAAACTATGATATTTTCAAAGGGATCATGGAAAGTCCCTGGGCAAGAAACAATGGATTCGAGCATTTTATCGATTTCTTTTCAGCCCCACAAGCGGGTTCCGTCATTTGGAACACCATATATATGGCCTTTTTGAAATTGGTATTCTGTATGTTTCCCCCGATGGTACTGGCAATTCTTCTGAATGAGGTGCGAAATATCAAATTCATGAAGACGGTCCAGACCATGTCCTATCTGCCGCACTTCATCTCGTGGGCGGTAGCGGGCGGCATCTTTTACAATTTGCTCAATCCATCCCGGGGCGCCATCAATACCCTGCTGGTGGATTGGGGGATTCTGGAGACGGGGATTGATTTTATCTCCGATGAACGATATTTCCGACCCATCATCGTCCTCACACAAATTTGGAAAGGGATAGGATGGGGATCCATCATCTATCTGGGCGTCATCGTTTCGATCGATCAGGAATTGTATGAGGCGGTAGAGATCGACGGTGGTAAGAGGCTGGCTAAGATTCGTTATGTGACATGGCCGTTCCTGAAACCCACTTTCGCCATTCTCTTCATCATGGAATGCGGCAAGATCATGTCGGGCGGTGATACTTTCGATCAGATCTATGTGTTTGGAAACACTCAGAATCGCGGTGTTGCGGATATTCTGGATACGTTTATTAACCGGGTAGGTCTGGAACAGGGGCGGTATTCGTACGCTACGGCGGCTAACCTGTTCAAGTCGATCATCAACATTATCTTATTGCTGCTGGCGAATAAGATCAGCGGCCGATTGACAGAACAGTCGCTGTTTTAAGGAGGAATCGCCATGAGTATGAGAAAGAAAAAAATAGACGCTTTTGACGTCATTAACTATATCGTTTTGACGCTGCTCATCATCATTATCGTCTACCCGTTTTTGTATGTGGTGGTGAACTCCTTCAATGCATTGAGCAGTCACAGACCGTCCTATTTCTGGCCGGAACAGCCCACGCTGATGACCTATCAGACTGTATTCAAGGATGAGTCCTTACTGCATTCTTTCTGGATCTCCGTGTGCAGAACGGTCATCGGAACCGCTTTTACCGTGACCGTGACTGCGCTTTGTTCCTACGCTATGAGTAAGAATTATCTGAAGTTTCGGCCGCTCTATGTGGTTCTTTTCACGATTCCCAGTTTCTTCAACGGCGGTATGGTGCCAGTGTACTTAAATATTCGGAATCTGGGGCTTTTGGACACATTCTGGGTTTACATATTGCCGGCGGGCTTCTCGTTCTTCTATATGGTACTGATGATTTCTGCGTTTCGGGCGATACCAGAATCGTTGGAAGAAGCCGCTTTCATCGACGGCGCAGGATTCTTTTCTGTGTTTATCAAGATTATCCTGCCCGTTTCCGTTCCTACGCTGGCGACCGTAGCCTTATATGCGGCGGTAGGGCAATGGAACGCCTGGTATGACACGATGTTTTATACCAACAAGAGTTCTCTGCAAACTCTGTCCTCGGTGCTCATGCGTATTGTGCGGGAGAATAACCTGGGAGAGATGACATCGGAATTAACGTCCGATATGGAAAACCGATCGTATAATCCGGAAGGCGTAAAGATGGCGACAATGGTGGTATCCGTCCTACCCATTATCTTCATCTATCCGTTCTTACAGCGATATTTCGTCAAAGGAATCATGGTCGGATCAATTAAAGGATAAAGGAGTAAATAAAATGAAGAAATGGTATCAAAAAGGTTTTGCATGGCTTTGTGTGCTGACACTGGCTGTGTCTGCGTTGGGGTGCGCGTCCGACGGGGATTCCCAATCTTCCGTACAAGAGAGTAGTACAGTAGAATCTGCGGCCGAGGAAAGCCAAACCCAGGAAGTCAAAGAAGGAAATAGTTGGGAATGGGAAGCGGGTACGCCTGTCACATTGACGTATTTCTATGATAAACTGGTTCCAACTTCTAATTTTGATAAGTATTGGGGGAAGGATTATGTCAGCCAGAAGTTTATTGAAGATACAGGAATTAACATCGAGTTTCAGTTTCCACCGGATAACTCGCACAGTAAGCTGCAGGTATTGATCGCGGGTGGGACGCTGCCGGATATGATTGTATCAGATTATCATCTGTCCATCATACAGCAGCTTGCCATAAACGATAGAATCTGGGCTTTGAATGAATTGGAAGAAGAGTACGCGCCAGGTTTTCTGGAAAGGAATATGGGGGATCATGTAATTCTGCATCAGCGAATGAGCTGGAATAGCATGAATGTATATGGAGTTCCGAGTGGATTCCTGTCTCAGGAAATGCTGGAAAGTGAAGATCTTATCAAAAACAAGCAGGGTGTGGCGGTCATTGAACAGATCTATCAAGAATTAGGATCTCCGGACACGAGTACGACAGAGGGATTTCTGGATCTTCTACGGGAGGTGAAGGAGAAGTATCCCGATCTCATCCCGGCGCAGGCATCCAGAAATAATGGGAAAGATGCGGATGGGAATTTGCGCATGATCTACAAACTCTTCCCCATGTTCGATCTGGGCAGCCGTTATGATGAAATCGACGGCAAATATGTGAAATATTGGTATAGTCCGAAGTTTTTGGATCTTTTAAAATTTGTTAATACGTTGTATAATGAAGGTCTGATCGATCCTACGGAATTCACGGATTCCGGCGAGCAACTGCAGGCGAAGGAATTCTCCGGCATGGTTTTCGCGGATATGTGTCAGGATTCGGATAACATCTCCTGGTTTACAGAAGAGTTGCAAAAACTGCATCCGGACTGGAATTGGATCATGGTAGAGGCTCCCAGCGCTTACGCGGACGCACCGTATGGAGCAGATAGCATCAACGGCGGCGTGGGTGCCGAAACAGTTACGATGATTACGAAGAGCAGCGAATATCCGGGACGGTGTCTGCAGTTTATGGATTATATTCTGCAGGACGAGTCTCAGCTGGAACTGATTTATGGGATAGAAGGAAAATCCTGGGACTATGACGAGAATGGATATCCGGTTTTGTATCCGGAAGTGAAGGACGCGGAAGAGGAAGAACAGAAAAGCGTTTACGGCGTAGAGGCATATTGGCAGTTCAGAACCAATGATATAACCGCTAAGTATGAACGGTATGGCGCTACGGATGAGACGCTTAGAAGCTTTGATATCACGAATAAGTATTACAAAGACCTGTCCTTCTTTAGCGGCGCCGAATCGTATGACGCAGACAGTGAAGAGATTAAGATCTTTACCAATGTCAAGGAGTATTATGAGGTGCAGATCATGGAACTGATTACCTGCGCGCCCGACGAGCTGCAGGGTCTCTATGATGAGATGATTTCGACCATCGATTCCATGGGATACCAGACGCTGAATGACCAGATCAACGAATTCTTCCAGAGTAAGGATGCTCTGATGCAGCAGTACAGCGAAGGTTTAGACAGTTATCAGTAAGGAGAAATCACGTGTACAGACTAATGCTCGTGGACGATCAGAGAGTCATTATGGAGGGCATAGCTAAGCTCATTCGTAAGGAAGATCTTCCCTTTGATCATTTCATCTTTGCGTCCAGCGGAGAGGAAGCTTTGGAAAGATTGGTCAGCGAGGCACCGGATGCCATGATTACGGACATTCGGATGCCGGGCATGGATGGCTTAGAGTTATGCCGCAGGATTCGAGAACGAAAAGATGAGTTCCGAGACATGCCCATTTTGATTCTGACAGGATACGATGAATTTGCGTATGCTCGAGAAGCGATTGCTCAAAAGGTTCTATTCTATCTTCTGAAACCCGTTCGTCTCGAGGAACTGTACACCTCTTGCCGTATGATGGTGGATGTCTTGGAAGAGCGTAAGGTGCGTTTGAGTGAGAAGGCGTCCCATATGAATCTGCGGGAACACCTGATTCGTAATGCATTGAACCCCACGAATCGTACGAGTCTGCATGAGGAACATCCAGAAGGATTGCTTCTCGTGCAGGCGAGATCTGGGGGGGAACTCAGGGGGTTTTATCAGAAAGCGGCAGAATTGCGCCAGCTGTTGACGGAGTCTCTCTATGCAGTCTATGTGAGAGATGCAGAGGCCTATTTTCTGCTTTCCAAAAAGGAATTGACGCAGATGGTTTCCCGTGACTGTCCGGATCTGGAAATCAATGTGTCAAGATCCTTTTATGATCTTGCGTCTCTGCCGGAGGCGATTCGTCAGATTTATCAGGTGCATATGCGGCGGGCGGATCTGCCCAGACAGCGGATCGTCTCTTATGAGGAGATCCAGAATACGCAGAGTGGCCTGACTCTGATCGGATTGCAGGATCTGCGACCGCTATGGAACGCGATGGGAAAGGAAGAGCGCAAGGTGCGAGAAGTCTTGGAAGAGCTTCATCACAGGATTCTGGAGAAATCCCAGGGTTCACGCTCCGGGACGGCCGCCTTGTATGCGGCGGTTTGTATGGAGATTTATAAACGGTATTATAGTATTCCGCTGGCTAAGATATTAAAAGAAGAATTTGATTTTCTTCTGCATAGCGGCATGTCGCTGATCCATCAGGAGAAGGTGGAACAGATGAGGGATGAGGTGGTAGCCTGCGTGGTTCAGATTAGTGGAAAACTGGGCGAAAAGCAGAAAGAGAGTATCATCGTCCAGGCGAAAGACCTGATTCGGCAGCATCCGGAGCTTTCCTTGAATGAAACGGCGCAGAAGCTGCATATCAGCAGTCAATATCTGAGTACCCTGTTTCATAAGGAGACAGGGATTGCCTTTGGAGATTTCCTTATACAGGAACGGATGCAGAAGGCTTGTCATTTGCTTTTTACGACTAAGCTAACGGCAGAGCAGGTGGCTGGGCAGGTGGGGTATACAAGTGAGAAGCATTTTTTCGTCGTATTCAAGAAAACCATGGGGGTATCCCCTGCAAAGTACAGAAAAAACAAGCAGAATATGGAGGGTTAAGACGATGCAGATTCCGAAAGAGCCAGTTAGAATTGCCCTGATCGGGGCGGGTCACAGATCCAACCGAATTTATAAGCCGCTTTTTCCAGGGCTTACACCCTGGATCCAGGTCGTGGCCGTATGCGATCCGGTGAAGGAGCACGCAGATTCCATGGCGGAAGCATTGGGGGCAAAAGCCTATTATCAGATTCAGGATCTTGTGAAGGCAGAAGAGATTGAAGCGGCGATAGTCGTCGCGCCGATTCCGTTGCATTATCCGTATTCGGTATATTTATCCGAACACAAGATTCATAACCTGATCGAGACGACCTGGTGTTCCACATTGGGTCAGGCCAGAGCTATGATTGACGCAGCGCGCCGCAATGGGGTCTATACTCGGGTGGCGGAGAACTTCTTCCGGTATCCGATTGACCGTTTTGCGCAGACACTGCGGGATCATGGTTACATCGGCGATATCAAGCGGATTTTCTCTTATAATGATCATACGGGGTATCACAGCAATTCCCGATGGATCGTATTTGCGAAAGAATATCCGGATTGGATCTCTTCGACGGATCACACGATGGAGGTCATGCCGGGATACCAGATTCCGGAACGCTATATCGATCATGAAACATTTCGTTCTCGGTTCATCCATTTCCCCAGCAATCTGATGGTGATCGATCAGGCTGCCAATATCAAAGGTATGTTGGGACGTCATGTACGTCCGGGATATACGGAATGGCAAGGGTATCGGGGTACTCTCGTACAGGAAGGCGGTCGTTATGAGGCGCCGACACACTGGTTTTTGGATAACAATCAGCGTGTAGAACGAGGCTTTGGTGTCCACCCGGATTGGGAGGCGGAGATTCGCTGCAGTGTGTATGAGGACTCCACCGTCTTTACTGAGGCGGAAAAGCCAGTGCATCCCAATTACATTTCTAAAGTCGAGCGCTATTATGATGAAAACTTCAACTGGCTGGGAGTGCATGCTTTCACGCCGGAAGGGATGATCGATTACGAGAATCCGATTCGTATTGGGGTCAAGAGCGAGAACTATTACCCAGAGTATGGGATTGCGGTTGCGGGCCATATGATCGATTTCGCGCTGCAGATCCGTGGACTGGCGGACTCAGAATTCGATGAAGAAGATGCCTATATGTCCATGATGATGGAGATGTGTGCGAGAGAGTCTGCCTTGCAAGGCGGCAAGCAGATTCAACTGCCCTATACGGGAGAACTGGAGATCGACGCGCTGACGATTCGGAGAATGAAGGAGATATATGGGGTGGATCCGTTGGATATGGAAGCGATGATGTCTTACGTGCATCAAAAGCCATAAAGGAGAAAAAATATGTATCAAAGATTACCCGCGGAGGATCGCTGGTTCAGCGATCCTCAGACGGGACAGCGGATTCATCAGCTAACGACACATCCGTCGATTAACCATCATCCCTTTTTCCTTTCGCCGGCATGGGATGATACCATGCGGCATATCGTTATTGTCTCCGATCGTACCGGTAAGAATCAGCTGTATCTATTCCAAACAGCAGATGGAACATTGATACGTATTAGCGATGTAGAAGAAGTGGATGAGTGGACCGTACACCCTTCACGGGATGGTCGGTACGTCTATTATCATGGGGACGCATTAGGACTGCGGACGGACTGCGCGACAGGACAAAGCGAGATCCTAATCACGGAAGAAGAGGCGTCGCGTTTTTGTGGAGAAAGTGTTACATTTCCGTTGGGGAAAACGACGGCATTGAGCCATGATGACCGCTTCTGGGCGATTCGTGCGCGGTCTGCGTCTCGATGGTATGCGCTCGTCTTGGATACGCAGACGCAAAAATGGAAGATGGAATATGAGGCGGAAGAGGTATCGCACATGCAATTCTGCCCGGATACGTCGGATTATCTCTTTTGCGCAGGACCTCTGACAGACAGGGTGTGGGTGCTGGATCGGAGGACGGGCCAGGCGCAGCGGGTTTTTCAGAGAGATGCTGCCCGCAAACAATGGATTACTCACGAAACCTGGATTCCGGGGACATTGGAACTCTCTCTCGTCGATTGGCCCCACGGAATTTTAGCGGTACACTGTGAAACCGGGAAGATGCGCAGGATTGCCGATTTCAATGCCTGGCATGCGATCAGCAATGAACAGGGAACGATGATGGCGGCGGATACGAATTTTCCCGATGTGGGGATTCGTCTATTGGATCCTCGAAATGAATCTTTATATTTCGAGACACTTTGCTATCCGCGAGCCAGTTGCCGGGGAGACCATTGGAACGGCCCGTTTCCCTATGATCATGGCGGTGGCGGTAAGTCTTATTCGCCGCAATATACCCATCCGCATCCCCGCTTCAGTCCCGATGGGAAATATGTCATTTATACATCGGATTATACAGGATATGCTCAAGTATATGTGATTGCGATAGAAGAACGGAGTGTGCTTTTATGAAAAATCAGAACTGGAATACGATTTTGCCTGCGATCTGTGTTCCTCTGCATGAGGACGAGTCGATTCACGAAGAAGAGCTTCGGAAATACGTATCTTGGCTGGCATCCTTTGATGAGATCGGAGGACTGGTGACAAACGGCCATACAGGAGAGATCACCTCCATGAGCCTGGAAGAACGGGCTCGCGTCACAAGAATCGTGGCCGAGGAAGTGGGAGATCAAGTGCTCGTGATTTCCGGCATCTGCTCTGAGGGCACACAAACCGCCATCGCCGAGGCAAAGGCTGCGGAAGCGGCAGGTGCCGACGGCATTCTGCTGATGCCGCCGCATATCTGGCTTCGATTCGGCATGACACAGGAGGCGGTCATCAACCATTACAAAAAGATCGCAGCCGAGATTCATATTGGCATCATCATTCACCTGTACCCCTTTGGGACAAAAGCGTTTTATCCCGTAGAGACACTGTTGGAACTTGCGAAGATTCCCAATGTGAAGGCCGTGAAGATGGGAACGCGTCAAGAAGCCGTGTACGAAAAGGATATTCGCGTACTGCGTGAAAAGGCGCCCCATCTCACGATCCTGACTTGCCACGACGAATATCTTCTGACCTCTATGCTTCCCGGCGTAGATGGCGCACTGATTGGCTTTGCAGGCTGCATTCCAGAACTCATCACAGATATGTGGAAAGCGGTGAAGGCAGGCGATTATGCAACAGCACTCAGAATGGAACAGAAAGTTTCCGCCATGTCAGAGGCCATCTATGGCGTGGGACAGCCCTCGGGTGAAGCGCATGCCAGAATGAAATACGCAATCTACAGACGCGGCATTTTTTCTTCACCGAAAATGAAGGAGCCCGTACTGCCGATTCATGAAAAAGAAAAACAGCAGATTGAGGTTGCATTGAAAAAGGCAGAACTGCTCTAATAAAGAAAGATTTTTAGCTCTCTTCTTACGCAGAGGAGAGCTAATTTGATAAATGCGCTATGTGATAAAGCGTCGGTCAGAAATCGCATACCTGTGTATAACCTTATGTGGGGCACTGTCCGCCCTTCGATTTTTATACGCAGTTTGAGTATTCATTTGCTCTCGATCTCGTGATTGCGTATAATTCAAGAGACGCTTCCTACCTCACAACACTTGAAATGGAAAAAACTTCCAAGTTTATACTCGATTCGAAAATTCAGCAGTCGAAAATCTCGTATTTATGTATAATTTGGATGGCATCAGTTTCTTTTGAGAGCGAATTATACGCGAATTTGTAGGAGGGGACTATAGAATTGCGAGGTTGCGTACAGTCTAGTTTTTTTTAAAACTGATTTGTACGCAAATCCACGAAAGCGCGGTTATGCCCTTATAATGGTGTAAATTAAATGAGCC
>CALBGL010000074.1 GCA_937892735.1 uncultured Clostridia bacterium
GTCTTCAACAGAAAATCTTCATCCATAAACTTCTGCATAATCTAATTACCTTTCCTTTCCATAGGATTTCCTATATTATAGCACATCCTGAATATAAAAATCAAGAAATCTCCTAAAAAAGTGCTTGACAATCCGCAGAAAATATTATATGATAGTATTCGTTCGAGCGAAGTTGCTTCGTTTGAGATCAGGATGCTACTGTGGCTCAGCAGGTAGAGCGACGCACTCGTAATGCGTAGGTCACCGGTTCGAATCCGGTCAGTAGCTTGGAACAGATGTTTTCATCTGTTCTTTTTTTGACCTTAAATGAAATAGGAGGGGGATTTAGATGGCGAATACGAAAGATATGACAAAGGGAAGTCCAGCCAGGCTGATTGCTACTTTTGCACTTCCGCTCATGTTAGGAAACGTCTTTCAACAACTGTACACGATGGTAGATACCATGGTTGTCGGTCAAGGGGTAGGCGTAGAAGCTCTAGCGTCTTTGGGCGCGGCAGATTGGCTGAACTGGATGGTTTTAAGCATTATCATGGGGTTTACACAGGGCTTCTCCTTGCTCTGTGCGCAGAATTTTGGAGCCTCCAATATGAATGAACTCCGACGGAGTACAGCGCATTCACTCATGCTCTGTATAGGCATCGCTCTCCTCTTCACGGTTCTAGGACAATGCCTGATTCGGCCCATTCTTGCTCTCCTGGATACGCCGGATAATGTGGTAAACGGTGCTATTACGTACTTAACCATTGTTTTTGCGTTCATTCCAGCGATCACAGCTTATAATTTCTGTGCTTCTATTCTACGATCTCTGGGAGACGGGAAGACTCCACTGTATGCCATGATCACGGCTTCTATTGTCAATGTAGTCTTGGATCTTCTTTTTGTGATGGTATTTCAATGGGGGATCGCCGGCGCGGCGATCGCCACGGGAATCGCACAGACATGCTCCTTCTTATTTTGCTTGCGAATCATGCGTAAAATCCCACAGCTCTATATGAGCAGGGAGGACTTTCGCCCAGAGACAGCGCTATTTTGTAAACTGTTGAAATTAGCTTCGCCTATGGCATTTCAAAACCTCGTGATTTCAGTAGGAGGGTTGGTTGTTCAATCCGTAGTGAATGGTTTTGGCTTTATTTTCATGGCAGGTTACACCGCTACCAATAAGCTCTATGGACTCTTGGAGATTGCCGCGACTTCCTTCGGATTCTCTATGGCGACTTATACAGGACAGAATCTGGGCGCCGGCCGTATTGACCGGATCAAGAAGGGAATGAATAAAGGATTGCTCATGGCGATTTTCACGGCCATTCTGATCAGTCTGATCATGGTTTTTCTGGGAAGACCAATCGTAGGATTATTTATTTCCGGAACACCAGAAGAAGTTCTGCAGGTTACCCATGTCTCGTATACTTATCTTCTGTTCATGGCGGCCGGCCTGCCGATTCTATATATGCTATATATGTATCGTTCGGCACTGCAAGGAATGGGGGATACGATAGTTCCCATGCTGTCCGGTATTGTAGAACTGGTCATGCGTATTGGAATTGTTCTGACTCTGCCTGCGATTCTCGACGAATATGGAATTTATCTGGCAGAGGAAGCCGCTTGGATCGGTGCAACCGTGTTGTTGGGTGTTATGTATTATATTCGGATTGAAAGGCGGAGCCGATCTGTCGGGGACCTTCCTCAAAATCCGTCAGAATAAAGCGGGCTTCCTGACACATCTGTTCCCATTGCGCCTCTGAATAAGGATCATATACAGCGCAGGTAAGAAAGCCGCCCTGTAGCGCGCCGCGCAGAGCATGTAATGTGTCTTCAAAAACAAGACAATGTGCGGGAAGCATGCCGAGTTGTTCTGCTACATGCAGATACAGCGCGGGGCCATCTTTCTTGCCGCCCACAATGGAAGCATCTGCGAGAAAGTCAAACAAGTCAATCACTTGTCCGGCAGTCAAGGCAGGACGATAAAATTGAGGGGGAGACACCGTTGCTAATGCAATGGGAATCCCTTTCTTTTTTAATGCTGTCAGATATACCTTTGCGCCTGGCTTTAATTGGAGATGGTGCTGATACGCTTCTTCAGCCATAGCATTCCATTCTCGAACGATAGATTCAGGGGTATCGGACAGATGAAACCGCTCTATGCTGTACCGGGCTCCTTCAAGAAAGCCCTTCGTTTTCATCGCTTCTCCATAATCGGGAGTATAGGATATCCCACGCTTTTCCAAAAAACGAATGTCAATTTCCTCCCAGAGTCCCATGGAATCCAGGATGGTTCCATCCATATCGAATATGGCACAGAGTGCTTCTTCTGGCCAATACATGTGCATTCCCCTTTCTGTATGTATAGTGAAAACTGCCGCTTGGCGGAAAATCCGCCGCGCGGCAGTTTGGCTCGTTATTCGTAACGATTCTGTTCGTTGTTCTCGTATTGATCCCGGTTCTGATTGCGAACATTGTTTTTCGTCTTGTTCTGGGACTTATTCTGAGAACGGTTCTGAGAACGATTCTGATTCATAGTATCATAGCTCTGGCTCGGACAATGATTCTGAGAACGATTCTGATTCGACATGTGTGTGAACCTCCTAAAAGTGATTGATGATGCCTGCAGAAGTAGTATGTCCGATCCACGTTCCTTTATACCCTCTATTTGACTTTCAATGAATCCGAAAATTTATTCCTTTTCAGAAGGCGGAATGATGCCCGCGTTTTTGAATGCCACTGCCAGCATCAGCTTGATGCGATTTAATTGATTGACTTCCGATGCCCCCGGATCATAATCTACCGCGGCAATATTGGCCTTTGGATACATTTTTCGAATCGGCTTTATCATGGATTTTGCCACAATATGATTAGGTAAACAGGCAAAAGGCTGTACGCAAACGATATTATTGATGCCATGATCCATCAGCTCTACCATTTCCGCGGTCAAAAACCATCCTTCACCAGTTTGGTTCCCCAGAGAGATCAAGGTTTCAGCATATCGGGCCTTATCCTGAATATGAATCGGCTCACGGAAACGCTTAGATTTATGCAGCGCCGTCACGATAGGCTTACGATACATTTCGATCGCCGCAATGGCCAAATCTGAAAGCCGTTTCGTTTTCATGGAAGTTCCCAGATGTTCTGCCTTAAAAGTGTTGTTATAGGCGCAATACAAGAAGAAATCCAGCAGATCCGGAACACAGACTTCGGCGCCTTCTCGTTCCAGAACCTCCACCAGGTTATTATTTCCCATCGGATGATATTTCACAAGGATTTCACCCACAATTCCAACACGTGGCTTTTGAATATCCAGAAGTGGCATGGTATCGAACTCTTCCACCATTTTTTTGATATTGCTGCGGAAAGTGATCCAATTTCCAGTTTCCACGTTTTGGGAGGCAATCGCGTTCCATTTCTCGTAAAGCGCATTGGCCGCGCCCTTTTTTGTCTCATAGGGCCGCACTCGATAGAGAAGGTGCATGAAGAGATCCCCATAAACCATAGCCATCATCGCTCGATTGAGAAGCGCCGGAGTAATTGTGAACCCCGGATTATTCTCCAAACCTGCCGCACTAACAGAAATCACAGGAATCTGCGGCATACCGGCATCTTTCAATGCCTTACGAATGAAACCAATATAATTAGAAGCACGGCATCCGCCGCCCGTTTGAGAGATCAGAAGCGCCACTCGGTTTAGATCATAGTTTCCATTCTTTAAGGCATTCATCAATTGCCCAACTACAAGAATCGAAGGATAACAGGCATCATTATTGACGTACTTCAGGCCTTCATTGACGGCCTCCTGATCCACGGAGGGCAGGATTTCGATATTATATCCGCCTTTTTTAAACGCAGGCTGCAGCAATCGAAAATGAATCGGAGACATCTGCGGCGCTAACAGCGTGTAGTTCTTCTTCATTTCCTTAGTAAAAAGCACCTTCTGGAACTCATATTGGACATCCGGCACGGTACAAACCTCCGGAGTCTGCTCCTGCATCTCATCCCGTTCGTCCATGGAAGCCTTCAGAGAGCGCAGGCGAATCCGGATCGCTCCCAGATTGCTGCCCTCATCGATCTTAATCATCATATAGGTTTTTCCATGGGTACGCAAAATCTCCTGGACTTGCTCCGAGGTAACGGCATCTACACCACATCCAAAAGAGACAAGATGTACCAGTTCCAACTCCGGGCGCGTACCCACAAAATCGGCCGCATCATACAGACGGGAATGATAACTCCACTGATCCAACACTCGCAATGGACGGTTCAATTGTCCATGTTGTGCGATACAGTCTTCCGAGAGTACGGCCATGCCCAGTCCGGTGATGATTTTCTCAAGACCATGGTTGATCTCCGGGTCGATATGGTAGGGACGGCCTGCCAGTACGATGCCCTTTCGATGGTTCTTCTGCAACCAATCCAGGATCTCATCTCCATGATGGCGCACATCCTCCCGGTAATGGCTGCGTTCCGCATAGGCAGCATCCAGCGCTTCCTTTACTTCTTCCTGCGTCAAATCCGGATAGTATTCGGAGAAGGTCTTAAACAGTTCCCTGCAGACACTCTCTTCATGATCCAGATTGAGGAAGGGATTCAGAAATGTGACATGCTCCTCTTCCAGTGCTTCCACGTTATGCTTGATCGTCTCCGGATAGGAAGTCACAATGGGACAATTATAATGATTATCCGCATGTTTCTGTTCCTGCACTTCATAGAAGACGCAGGGATAAAAAATAGTTTTGATCCCTTTATGGATCAGATTCATGAACCAATTTAGCGGGATAGCAGGCGGACTCGGATGGAATGGTCTCCATTCCCTCTTCAAAGGTTTTCTTAGAGGAACGCGCGGAGACCTGCACACGAAAGCCCAATTTCGTAAAAAATGTGAACCAGAAAGGATAATTTTCATACATATTCAGAGCTCTCGGCAAGCCAATCACGCCCCGCTTCGCCTCTTCTTCCGAGAGCGGCTTATAATACGCGAAAAGACGACGATACTTATAGTCGTACATATTCGGGATTTTCTCTACGGCCTTCTCATCGCCTCCGGCGCCGCGTTCACAGCGATTGCCGGATACAAAACGACGGCTGCCGAAGTCATTGATGGTGAGCAGGCAGTTATTCGAACACTGACCGCAACGGGTCAATTCCGTTTCATAGTGAAATTCCTTGAGTTCTTCCGGAGAAATCAGCGTACTGGCAGAATGCCCATCCCATTTACTTTGCGCGATGAGCGCAGCGCCAAAAGCTCCCATAATGCCGGCAATATCTGGACGAATCACCTCATGGCCTGTGATTTTCTCAAAGGCCCGCAATACAGCGTTGTTATAGAAGGTGCCGCCCTGAACGATGATCTTGTCTCCCATTTCGGAGTAATCCCGGATCTTGATGACCTTCTGCAGGGCATTCTTGACGACAGAATATGACAAACCTGCCGAAATATCGCCGACACTGGCCCCCTCTTTCTGTGCCTGCTTGACACGAGAATTCATGAATACGGTACAGCGGGAACCCAAGTCAATAGGATATGGAGCCATCAATGCTTCGGCCGCAAAATCCTGGATCTTCATATTCAGAGACTGCGCAAAATTTTCCAGGAAGGAACCGCAGCCGGAAGAACAGGCCTCATTCAGCAGAATATCCTGAATCACCTGATCCTGAATCCGAATACATTTCATGTCCTGACCACCAATATCCAGGATAAAGGTGACGCCAGGCAGGAAATGTTCAGCCGCTTTATAATGGGCCATCGTTTCAATCTCACCCATGTCTGCGTTATAAGCGGCCTGAATCAGTTTTTCCCCATATCCAGTCACACAGGTTTTGGCGATATAGGCATCGGCCGGAAGCACGTCATAGATTTCAGTCAGAATCTCCTTTACCTTGTCCAGAGGACTTCCTTCGTTAGAGCCATAAAATGTATACAGGACTTCCTGGTCCGTCCCCATGACCACAGCCTTGGTCGTAGTGGACCCTGCGTCAATCCCTAAGAAAACAGGACCAACGGTCTCCAATAGATTCCCTCTGGCGACTTTGGCCTTCTCATGACGCTGAACAAACTGAAAATACTCGTTTTCATCTTTAAACAGGGGCTCCAGACGATAGACTTCATGGTCCGTCTCATTTTCCATATGCTGTGCGACTTCATAAATAGTATTAAAGGCATGGACTTTTCCATTCTCAGAGCAGAAAGCAGCCCCCATGGCGACAAAAAGCTGAGAATTCTCCGGCACAATGATATGTTCGGGAGTCAGATGAAGCGTCTCGATAAAACGCTTACGCAACTGGGGCAGAAAATAAAGAGGGCCTCCCAGAAACGCGATGTTTCCGCGTATTGGTTTTCCACAGGCCAAACCGGCAATGGTCTGGTTGACGACAGCCTGAAAAATAGAAGCTGCCACATCTTCTCGATGCGCGCCTTCATTCAAAAGAGGCTGAATATCTGTTTTGGCAAACACGCCGCAACGCGCGGCAATGGGATAAATCATAGTGGCTTTTTCTGCTAAACGATCGAGTCCGGATGCATCCGTCATCAGAAGCATAGCCATCTGATCAATGAAAGCCCCTGTACCGCCGGCACAGGTACCATTCATCCGCTGTTCAATGGAGCCGCCGAAATAAGTGATTTTAGCATCCTCTCCGCCCAGCTCAATGGCCACATCTGTCTGCGGAATCAATATTTCGACGGTCTTTGTACAGGCAATGACTTCTTGTACGAAGGGAATTTTCAGCCACTTGGATACTAAAAGTCCTCCGGAACCTGTCACATGAATGGTACACTGCTGATCTTTCAGCACTTTTTCATATGCACGGCCAATGACAGCACGGATCGTTTCTTTTATATTAGCAAAATGTCGCTGGTATTCCTGATATACCAGATTATGGTTATCATCCAGAACCGCGATTTTTACGGTCGTGGATCCCACATCAAATCCTACATGATAGATCAAACTTATCGAACTCCTTTATCAAACACGTTTCGTAATTCCTACATAATAAATTGGTTATAGATAGCCAACAACATCCCATAACCACATCTATTGTACGTGGAATTGAAGCATTTGTCAATAGGCACAGCTTACTATATTTTTGAACAGAAGAGTGACTGCCCGCTCTGACGGCACAAAAGATCATCCATTATTTCCTGGGAAATAATGGATGATCTTTTAATTTACCCGGCATTTGGATGTAGCCTCTGTGTGCTGCCAGGCTGAATGGAGAAATGCTCCCTGTTTACTTCTACCCAGAGCTCTATGGCCGTAGGGTTATGACAGAAGCTTCCGTCTGCCGAGAACTGCAGCTGATTCCACGCCTTCAAATAATCAACAATCTCGATATTAGTAGCGTACCAGATCTCTTCGTGTCCTCCCATCATACGGCAGAACTCCTCGATCAATTCCCAGTTATCTTGATTGGTAAACTCATAGCTATGTCCCCATACATACATCATATAGAGATACTGGGTCTTCTGGAGAGCCAGAAAACGCTTTCCATCCTCCAGAAGATTCTGATTGTGATGACATGTCGCTTTCCATTCCATAAAATTATCCGGCATGGCAAAATCATGCGTAGAGATTACAGTACGTGCGTATTCAATACCGCACATCCGCATAGCCTCTTCGATCTCTTTCGTATAGGAGCCATTGGGGTAGGACATGCCCCGCACGGTATATCCAGCGATCGCCTCTAATGCCTTCCGATCTTCCAGTGTCTGCGCAATCACCTGGCTTAATGGGCACCGCTCAATGGTCGGATGCGTATATGTATGGCAGGCAATCTCCATTCCCTTATATAATTCCCGAACTTGCGCAAGTGGCAGACGGCCATGCTGATCATCATACAAACCAGCATTGAGATGAAAAGTTCCTTTGATTCCATTCTGACGGAAAATGGAAACCAACCGTTCATCTTCCGGTTTTCCGTCATCATAGCTCATGGTCAGCACCTTGTGTCGACCGCCGGGAAAACATTTATAAATTGTATCCATTTTATCGTTCCCTCCGTTTATGTCTCCAAATTCGATCCAATCCGACATACAGTAAGGCGCCGCAGAAGGCGCCAAGCGAATCAATTCCCACGTCCATCAGTTTGGGTGTGCGGCCACCGACAAAGCTCTGATGCCATTCGTCCAGGCCGGCATATAAGGCGGAGGCGAATACAGCAATCCATACCATTCTCCGTCCTCTTATTCCCCATTGCGCACAGACATTTGCAATGAGCGCCGCTAAGATCAGATACTCACTGAAATGCGCCAGCTTCCGTAATAAAACATGAAGGATAGAACCCAACTCCGTATGTATAGAAATATGAAACCAAGAAAGAATCCAGGAAAGCAGCCCCTCACTGAGGCTTCCGGACTGCTCTCCGTTCTGCGCAGAAAACCAGTAGATCACGGACATCCAAACCAGCAATGCGGCGCAGGAAAAACTTCGTTTACTGTTCTTGCTCATGCAGTTTCAGAACAATGCGATCCGCAGCTTGCTCAAAATACGGGACAAATACTTCTTCAATTTTCCCTTCATCTGCGGCAGCCGCCAAAGAAGCATCCATGGGGACCTGCTCCAGAACTTCCAGTTCATGCTTTTGGGCCACTTCCTGAACATGGCTTTCTCCAAAAACGCGGATCACCTTACCACAATCCGGACAGAGTACATAACTCATATTTTCAATGATGCCCAAGACTGGTATATTCATGGCAGCCGCCATATTTACGGCTTTCTCGACAATCATGGAAACCAGTTCCTGTGGAGAAGTCACGATGACAACACCGTCCAGGGGAATGGATTGAAATACCGTCAGGGGAACATCGCCGGTTCCTGGCGGCATATCGATCAGGAGATAATCGATATCGTCCCAGATCACGTCGGTCCAGAATTGCTTGACCGTTCCCGCGATGATAGGACCTCTCCAGATCACGGGCGCCGTCTCGTCTTCCATCAGAAGATTCAAACTCATCACCTGGATGCCGCTCTTCGAAACGCCGGGAAGCAGTCCCTGTTCACAGGCCAGCGCGTCTTTGATTCCAAAGGACTTGGGAATAGACGGCCCGGTAATATCCGCGTCCATAATTCCCACCTTATACCCCTTGCGCCGAAGCGTGACCGCAAGCTCAGATGTAACCATGGACTTGCCGACGCCTCCCTTGCCGCTGACAACCGCGATGGTCTTCTTGATATGACTCAGCGCATGCGGTTTTTCCAAAAGACTTTTAGGATCCCTAAAAGCGCAGGATTCTCCGCAGGAGGAACACTCATGCGTGCATCCGTCCGGGACCTGCTGATTTGTTTGATTTTCCATTCCAATCTCCTCCTAAATGATTCTTATAATACATATAGAATTGGCATTCCAACATGCCATTATACAACTTTCGACGTTTATCAGCCCGCCGGCCATAGAAGGTCTCGAATTCCTCATGGGATGTAATAAAGTAATACGAATGTCCTGGTGCGGACGGCGTCCTTTGCCCAAGGACCTCATAGATTTCTTCCGCCGCCTTTCGATCCATCAGGCGTTCGCCATAGGGTGGATTACAGAGCAGGATACAATCATTCTTAGGCAATATCAGGCGTCTGACATCCTGACGTCGAAACTCAATCAGATCTTCTACATGTGCCTTTTTGGCATTCTCTCGGCTCAGTTCTACGGCTGCTTTATCAATATCAAACCCGCGGGCGTGAAATCCGATATCCTTTCGAATGAGACTACGGGCTTCTTGACGCTCTTTTTGAAAAACCTCTTCCGGAAAACAGCTCCATTTTTCACAGGCAAAACGTCGCATGAGTCCCGGGCTGATACCGCGTGCTTTCATCGCGGCTTCCACAAGCAGCGTACCGGACCCGCACATAGGATCCAGAACTAGGCTGTCCTGACGCACATGCGCCAGATCCACCATGCCGGCCGCTAATGTCTCCCGAAGTGGCGCCGCTCCCGCGTTTGCCCGATATCCTCTCTTATGCAGACCCGCTCCGCTGGTATCCAGCATGATCATCACTTCGTTTTTCATGATCGAAAACTGAATCTGCACCGTGGAACCGCTCTCTTCGAACCAAGAGAGTTTATATCGCTGTGAGAGACGCTCCACAATGGCCTTCTTGATAATCTTCTGGCAGTCTGGAACGCTGTGCAATGTAGAATTCAGAGACCACCCTTTTACAGGAAAAGCATCCTTCTTATCCAGCCACTGATCCCAGTCGATGGCTCGAACTCCCTGAAAAAGATCTTCAAAAGATTCAGCCGTGAACTGTCCCAGAAGGAGCAAAACCCGTTCTCCCATACGGCACCGAATGTTGGCCCGGGCCATTTCCTCAAAATCACCATCAAAAAACACACGGCCATTTTCCGTGATCACATTTTCAAAGCCAATATAACGAAGTTCGTCCGCTGTAAGGCCCTCCAGGCCAAATAGAGTCGGAATCACAAATTTCATGAAAGGCACCTTCTCCTATAAACACCATAATGATACGACGGCGTATCCCCCTGTCCTGGGTGAAATGATTCTTCGATACATTCCCATTCCTCCGGAGAAAGCACAGGGAAATATGCGTCCGCCGGATAGCTGCCATCTACCTGCGTCAGATAGACTTTCTGCGCATAGGGTAGAGCCGCCTGATAAATCTCCCCGCCTCCGATGATGAAGACTTCGTCGGAAGAGGCGGCCGCCTCCTTCAGACAAACCTCTAAATCATGCCGGATTCTGACGCGAGGATGCTCCTTATGAAAAGAAGGATCTCGAGTCAGAATCACATGCATCCTTCCCGGTAGTACCCCCGGCAGCGATTGAAACGTTACTCTTCCCATGATCATGGTATGCCCTTTTGTGAGTTTTTTGAAGTTTTCCTGATCCGCCGGAAGCCGCCAGGGAATCTGTCCCTTGTATCCGAGTTCACGATTGGCCCCTTGGGCCGCGATCATACTAATCATTATACCGCAACCTCCATCTTGATCTTATCCAGATGCCGATACCCAATCAGTTTGATATCCTGATCGGTAAACTGATAAAAATCCGTAATTTCTGGATTGATCCAGAGTTTGGGAGCATTAAAGGCTTGATCCCGCCGGCCTAACTGAGTTCGGATTCCCGCTACCTGGTTTTCATAAATATGCGCGTTATTGATGACATGCGTAAACAAACCAGGTTGAAATCCTGTCACCTGTGCCAGCAAGTAAACCAACACCGCATACTGGGTTGTATTAAAAGGTACGCCAAGACCCCAGTCTCCGCTGCGCTGCACCAACATACAGTTGAGACGGCCGTCTGTCACATCCCACATGGTGAGGAAACAGCAAGGATATAGCGATCCTGTATCCAGATAAGGAATCTGCCAAAGATTGAGCATCATCCTGCGATCCTGCGGATTGGTCTTCAATTGCTCGATCAGATGGTCCATTTGATGATACTTCTTGACGACCCAGCCATAGGATGTACCGATCGTACCGTCTTCCATCATCCACTCATCCCAGATATGAACATTCTGCTCCTGAAGACGCCGAACATCATTGGATTGTTCTTTGAAGATCCAAAGCAGTTCCCGTACAGCCGTTTTGAAGGCCACCTTCTTGGTCGTCAGGATGGGAAATTCTCGGCTCAGATCAAACTGCATGATCTGATGCGGCAGTTTATAGGTGGGAATCCCGGTTCGATTCTGATCGAAGTATCCCTGTTCTAAAATGCGCGCGGCAATATCTAGATATTGCTGATCGTATAGACTCATGGGTCATGGCTCCTTCCGTTGTTTAAAAATGCTTTTTAGCAAAGGGCAATGTTTTTGCGCCGTTATACTGATGGCCACCAGGCCAGAAATTAGTCTCCAGGCAGTCCTCTTTGCCATAGACTGCATACATGTTTCGAATCTGCTCTGCGGCTCTTTCCACATTGATGATTCCGCCATGACCGTTAAGACCATCTTCCGTACCGTTTTCATACAGCATAGGACGCGGAACAATCAGCCCTGCTACATCGCTCAACTCCATGGTTTTGAAGAGATCCGGAACAAAATTGCAGGCACACATATGATTATACAGCATGCCGCCCTGGAACTGATGCAGGTATCCTCCGGCATATCCCCAGACAATTCGTTCATCCAATGCCGTGGTATAGATCGTCTGCTCTCCGCCGCCGGAAAAGCCCATCATGGCAACCTCATTACAATAGGACTGAGATAACATATAATCTACAATCCGCATATGATCCCAGACAAACAGGCCCAAGAGCGTCAAACCACAGGCTTCCGCCGCATCCGACAAAGCCGGACAGTCTCTTTCTCCATACTTGGCATCATCATGGATTCTGCGTTCTCCAAATCCCCACATATCGGGAGCGAAAACCATGTAGCCCTCCTGCGCCATGATTTCGCCATAACAACCACCCCGCTCTTTCATCCGCGCCAGTATTTCCGGAACCGGAGATGTGCCGCAGACGCTGTCCTTGCCGGGGCCATGCCCGTGTGCGGCCAGAATGCAGGGGTTAGGCGCAGTCATATCCATCGCGTCCGGAATCAGGACATACATAGGCATGTGGATTCCAGGCAGTGTCTCCATGAGCCAGTGTTCCCGTGTATACCCTTTGCAGGGAACACGGTCTAAAACCTGGACATCCGGCGCTGGCAGTGAAATCACATGCATTTCTTCATCCAGGCGCTGCATCCCAAAACGCGCTCCCACTTCACGCAGACGCAGGAGTTCGACGACCTTTCGGCGAATCTTGGCCTGCTTCTTTTCGAAGACAGAAGGAGAAACCAGATCGGAATCGGTGACTCGAAATTCGTCGCTCCGTTCTTCTAAAATCGATTCAAAAAACTGTACCATTTCTTTGTTTAACATGTCTGTGACCTCCTATATAAAGATTGTCGAATCTTTCGCTCTTAAGTATACCACGTTCAGAAGGTTTATTCAATTTTATTTTCAAAAGATCTGGCAAAATCCAGAAAAATCCGGTATAATAGGAGTAACAATCATAAAAGGAGGAACGAGAGAATGAAACGAAGAATAGGAATTCTGACAAGCGGCGGAGACTGTCCAGGACTCAATGCTGCGATTCGTGGCGTAGCCAGAGCCTCTTATGAACTCTTTGACGCGGAATTTGTTGGAATTGCGGATGGCTATAAGGGATTGATCGAAGGAGATTATCGGGAGATGAGCCGCAGTGAATTCAGCGGAATTCTGACATTAGGAGGGACAATCCTTGGAACGTCCCGTCAGCCCTATCGAAATATGCGCGTGATCGAAGATGACAATGTCGATAAAGTGGCAGCTATGAAGGCCAATTATAAGAAGATGGGATTAGATTGTCTTGTGACTTTGGGCGGAAATGGCACGCACAAGACGGCCAACCTGCTGGCGGAAGAAGGGCTGAATGTGATCGGACTGCCAAAGACGATTGACAATGATATTTGGGGAACCGACGTTACTTTTGGATTTCATACAGCCGTCGATATCGCTACGGATGTGGTAGATAGGATTCATACCACGGCGAATAGCCATGGTCGAATCATGGTCATCGAGCTCATGGGAAATAAAGCTGGTTGGCTGACGCTGTATGCTGGGATTGCCGGGGGAGCCGATATTGTATTACTGCCAGAAATTCCCTATCGGATGGAAACTGTGATTGCTTCCATCGAACGCCGTATTGAGCATCATCGCAGCTTTACGATTATCGCGATTGCGGAAGGCGCTTATGATAAAAATTGGGCAGATAAAAAACGCAAAGAACGCGCGCAGCTCTTGAAGGAAGGAAACTTCCCCTCGGTTTCTTACTATCTGGCGGATCAGATCCAAAGAGAGACCGGACTGGAAACCCGCGTTGTCGTTCCGGGTCATTATCAGAGAGGCGGTTCGCCGTCTCCCTATGATCGTGTGCTTTCTACGCAATTCGGTGTTTATGCCGCGCATTTGATCGCGGAAGAAAACTATGGACAGACGGTAGCGATGAAAGGTGGACAAGTTTCTCACAATTCTTTGAAAGCTGTAGCCGGTAAGACCAAGTTTGTTCCTGTAGATCATCAGATGGTGCAGTGCGGACGGGATATCGGCATTTCCTTTGGAGAATAAAAGGACTTTTCCGTCGTGCGTGACGGATTTATATCAAAATCGCGAATTGGTTTGAAGCACAACAAATCCGGTAATATTTCTTCGATATATATTATCGGATTTGTTGTTATGGTTCAATGAGAAGATAGCCGTTCTCGCCATACATATCAATGCAGTACCTACTGATTCATTTCGTGACGGGATTCGGATATCCGATTCAAAAACAAAACTGTTTGCTCATAACAGAGGGAGCCTGCGCCGCCATCCCCAATACTGAATTGATATTCATGTCCTACTTCCCCGTACTCGTTTCTGTCAAAGAAAAGAGAAGTAACATCTCTCCCTTTACTTAACAGATGGTTTGCCAGATCCTTACCCTGCGATTCAAAGGAGCCACTATTTCCATCGCTGATAAATACCGGCGGGAACTGATCGGTTGTATAATCCTTAATGGTTGTGGTCTTTATCATTTCTCCCTCCTGCCAGTGCTTCTCTCCCAGCAGAGCCCAGCCAATTCGTGAAGCAAAAAAGTCAATAACCTTATTGCCTGTATTTAACATTTTTGAAACATCATACGGACCACAATATAGTACCGCTCCCGATAGCTGCTCAGCCGTGATTGCGGAAGAAACCCCGATTGCTCGTTCATATTCTGGATTTGTGGCAAGCAATACTGCCTGTGCTGCAATGTGAGCCCCGGCGCTGTCTCCAAATACAATAATATTGTTCAGATCTAAATGGTAAAGGTCTTTCTCATTTTCCAAAGTAGCCAGGCATTCTTCCACCTGGCGAACCTGTCCGGGATATTGGATTTCCGGCGCCCATTGGTAATCTACACCAACCACTGCATATCCTTCGTTTGCCAGCATAACTGCATAATTTTCAATACCGTCTTTTGTTCCGGCGACAAACGCTCCCCCGTGTATCCATACAATCGTCGCCAAATCTTCATCCACATTTTGGGGAAGGTAAATATCGTATGTATTTCTTCCATCCTGAGAGGGATAAACAAGGTCTTTATAGATCGTTATGTTGTTTTTGATGTCTTCGTAATTATCCACATTCTGAATTTCTGCCTCATCCCCAAACTGATTTCTCAACAGCCATACCACAGGCTGTGGGCTGCAAGTGATATATATCGCTAGACTGCCAAGAAGAACAATCAAAATGCATATAATAATGATAATTATTTTTATAAAAATTTCCAAACCTTTTCTCATTGTATTTTAGGCCTCCAAGTTTAATATCAGGCAGAATTTGATAGAGCGCCTTACTATCATCTGACTTCCATCTTCGCAGAATAAAACATTCTGTATAACGTGTATGCATTCTTACCCCAGAATTCCCAGATGTTCCAGCAAAATCTTCCCGCCGATCAGAATCAATACAATTCCACCGAAAAGTTCTGCTTTGGACTTGAACCGCGCGCCAAACACATTTCCGATTTTGACGCCGATCATAGACAGCATAAACGTGATAATGCCAATGAAGCTGACCGCTGGTACAATCTCTACATTCAAGAAGGCAAAAGTAACGCCCACAGCCAGTGCGTCGATACTGGTTGCTACGGCCAGAAGCACCATGGTTTTCACATCGAAGGAGGCATTAACTTCTTCTTCGTCTTTACTCATCGCCTCCCGGATCATACTGAGTCCAATGATAGCCAGGAGAACAAAAGCGATCCAATGATCTCCACTGACGATGTAGGACTGAAATTGGCTGCCCAGGAAATAACCAATCAGTGGCATAACCGCTTGGAAGGCGCCAAAATAGGCGCCGACTAAGACCATATGTTTTACCTGTAGCTTCTGTACCGAAAGACCTTTACATATTGCGACAGCAAAAGCGTCCATTGACAATCCGAGCGCGATGAGAAATAGTTCAAACAGTTCCATTTTACCTCTCCTAATCATGGCGGCAGGCATAAAAAAGAGACTTTCTGCCGCGATTTGCTTGCAGATAAGTCTCATCATTTCAAACCAAGCCAGGAAATTGCTTTCCAGTATGTTGACTTCGTTACGCCTTACGTTCGATAAGACGTTGACTACTCCCTTAACCGAATGCTATTATAACAGGTTTATGAATGGAAGTCAAGCTGATTTTCTCTTTTTGCAATATATTGCAAAAAGAGATTATTCATATAAAGGATATTTGTCAAGAAGCGCCTGCACGATCTGACGGCACTCCTCATGCGTCTCTTCCGGCATCGTTAAGGTCTTGTTGATGACATCCGCAATCTGACGCATATCCTCTTCTTTCATGCCTCTCGTTGTAGCCGCAGGCGTTCCCAGGCGGATACCACTGGTAACAAACGGCTTCTCGGGATCAAACGGAATCGCATTTTTATTACAGGTGATCCCGACTTCTTCCAGGAGCTTTTCGGCCTTCTTTCCTGTGATTCCCTTCTTACGCAGATCCACCAGCATCAGATGGTTGTCCGTGCCTCCGGAGACAATATCGAAGCCCTTTTCCATCAAAGCATCCGCTAATGCCGCTGCGTTATTCAAGATTTGCTGCTGATATTCCTTAAAGGAAGGCTGCAGTGCCTCGTAGAAACAAACTGCCTTAGCCGCGATCACATGACAAAGGGGGCCGCCCTGGATTCCTGGGAAAATAGCTTTGTCAATGGCTTTGGCATGTTCTTTCTTGCATAGAATCATACCGCCTCTGGGACCTCGCAACGTCTTATGCGTCGTAGTCGTGACGACATCCGCATACGGAACCGGACTGGGATGGAGACCCGCCGCCACCAAACCTGCGATATGCGCCATATCGACCATAAGAATCGCGCCCACCTCATCCGCGATCTGACGGAAACGAGGAAAATCAATGATACGGGAATATGCGCTGGCCCCGGCAACAATCATCTTCGGATGACATTCTTTAGCCAGTCTTTCGACTTCGTCATAATCTATACGTCCGGTCTCCTGATCAACGCCATAGCTTACGATATGGTACTGTACGCCGGAAACATTAACCGGGCTTCCATGAGTCAGATGTCCGCCATGAGCCAGATTCATGCCTAAAATGGTATCTCCGGGCTTCAGAAACGCAAAATATACCGCGAAATTCGCCTGAGATCCGGAATGAGGTTGAACATTCGCATGCTCCGCGCCAAAAAGTTCCTTAGCGCGTTCTATCGCTAGATTCTCCGCCACATCTACATAGCTGCATCCACCATAGTATCTCTTGCCCGGATATCCTTCCGCGTATTTATTCGTCAACGGCGACCCCATCGCCGCCATGACAGCCTTTGATACAAAATTCTCAGACGCAATCAATTCAATCGTGTTCTTCTGACGATGAATTTCCTGCTGCATGGCTTCCGCCAAAATGGGATCCACGGTTTCAATTTCCTTAAAATCGTACATTCCTTAGCCTCCTTTTTTTTCTTTTATTACCACAACGAGATTCCCGTCGGGAGTTTGACGCCCTCTGGCGGCAAACTCGGGGCATGGCTCAATCTCTATAAAATATAGAAATCTGTTAAGCCACGCCTATTATACCACAACGAGATTCCCGTCGGAGTTTGACGCCCTCTGGCGGCAAACTCGGGGCGTGGCCCAATTTCTATAAAATATAGAAATTTGTTAAGCCACGCCTATTATACCAAAGAGCGCATCAGATTACAATGCATATTTTCTCAAAAAAGATTGATTTTTCCTCCCGTTTCGATATAATAAATATATACATGAGTTTAATCAGAGAAAGAGGTCGCAACGATTATGACCAATCATTATGCAGATCATTATTTAGAAGTGTTTCGGATTGCGCAGCTTACAGGGGAAATCATGCTTAAAAACGGCGCGGAAACCTATCGTGTAGAAGATACTATTACTCGAATTTTAAAAACCACAGGGTTTGCGCAAATCGAGGCATTTACGACTCTCACTGGCATCACGATTTCTTTGGGAGATCCTTCAATTATGCCGATCACCAGCGTAAAACGTGTGCAAAACCGTTCCAATCATTTGCGAAAAGTAGAGATGGCCAACGACATTTCTCGAAAATTTGTGAGCGGAAAATTGTCCGCAGGAGCAGCGCTTCATATGCTGGAAGATATCAATACACATCCTCTTGTCTATCCGCGATCCGTTGTGGTACCCGTATGTGCTATGGCCTGCGGCTGTTTCTGCATTCTATTCGGTGGAAACTTGCGCGACTTTCTCGCGACAATTCTCGTAGGGACGCTATACGGTTGCTTTACCATTCTGACGGACCGTTTGGCCGCCATTTCTTTCATCAAAGACCTTCTCTGCTCTGTTTTGATTGGATTTTTCAGCCTGCTTCTGACCCATGTGATTCCATTGGCGGAGCATATGGATCTTGTCATTGCCGGCAGCATCATGCCGCTGGTTCCCGGTCTAGCCATTACAAACGCCATACGGGATACATTGTATGGAGATTATCTCTCGGGACTAGCCAGGGCGTTGGAAGCCTGTATTACCGCCATTGTCATTGCCGGCGGCGCCAGCATCGTGATTCGTGGCTATGAAGCCATCTATCATGTCAGCTTAGCACAGACGACGACAGTCAGTCCCTGGCTGCAGGATCCGGCAGGCTCTTTCTTTCAATGGTCGCTGGGAATCCAGTTGATTGCCAGTTTTTTCAGCGCGTTGTCCTTTTGTCTGTTCCTTAACGTGTCCAGAAAACATCTGCTTTACTGCGGACTTTGCGGTGTCGTCTGCTGGTTTTTCTATCAACTAGGGCTATATTGGAATCTGGGCTCTCTGTTGGCCACTTTTTTTGCTACGTTTCTCACAAGTTTCCTAGCTGGTCGTCTCGCCTATCTGCGACGTGCGCCGGCCACTGTGTTTTTTGCTGCCGCGATTATCAATCCGGTTCCCGGTTATGGCATGTATCGTTTTATGTTTCATCTGATTGGTCAAGAATATGCTACCGCAGGTATCATCGGAATTGAAACGTTGGAATGCGCAGCGCTAATTGCAATCGCGATTGCTCTACAGTATTCAATTCGTTCCATATGGACGCAGTGGAGAACGAAATACACCTCACGATAGAGACCGTTTTGTCATCGCGTCCAGTTTTCGATATTGTCCGGGAGGCAGTCCTTCAAATTTTTTGAAGACTCGTATGAACGTAGTCCGGCTGGGGATGCCCACCTGTTCTTGAATTTCTTCAACGGATAACTGCGTCTGTACCAGAAGTTCTTTTGCCTTCTCAATCCGCACATATTGGATATAGTCAGAAAGATTCCAGCTCATATTTTCCTTAAAGAGACGGGATAGATACTTCGCGGAATATCCCATGACTTCCGAAAGAGAGGTTAAAGAGAGATTCTCCTGGTAATGTTCTTTCACATAGTCGCAGACGGAAGAAATCTGCTGACTGTCCATATTTTGAGGAGCGCCTGCCGCGACTAAAAGTACACGGAAACGTTCCATCAGAACCTCTAGCATTTGCTGAATATTACAGTTTTGCAGATCTAAGGGAATTTCTGTCTCAATACAGGACGATCCATGTAAAGAGACCGTTCGGTAGATACGTTCGAATACCTGACGCAGACTTCGCCAGCTGTGCTCTGGACTGAGATACACATTCAGCAATTCTTCTAGGCTGGTTTTGACCTGAGTCAGATCTCCCTTCTGCAGATTCAAAAGCAGCCGCGCTTCTTCTGTCGCATAATAAGAAATCCGTGTTATCAGTGGATGCCCTCCCGACTGAATATGATAGGCATTCTGATGAAAAATACTGTATTCCAGCCCGCTTCTCGCCTCATCGTAGGCCAGTACCATCTGGGAAATCGTCAGCATGCTGCTGGCGCCAACGTAGGGAATAAACCATCGGTTATCATTCTGCAGGATATGCAGAAATGAGTTCAGACAGGACACATCGATAGTCTCCGCAAAAAGCAGAAAACCGCCCTCTCCATGTTCTGTCACACAAAAAGCGCCTTGTACAGAGAGTACGCTTTCCAAAAGTCTACGAATTGTCTGTGTTAGTTTCTTTTTCTCGATCTCCTTCTGCGACTCAAACTCTTCTGTGAATATCAACTGAATCAGAAAACACTGCAAATTTTCACCCTGAAAACGATAAAAACGTTCGAAGTGCCGTTCGAAATCCTGCGGCTTCTGTTCAGATCTGCCATAGAGCACATAGAGGATCACCGCCGATTCCATATCAGCCGTATATTCTTCCATAAGCCGGGAATAGCCCTCTATTAGACTTCGCAAATCCTTTTGGCTTCTTTGCAGCGGAAACTTTCGCTTCTTTATATGCTTGTCATTGCTCTGGATTCCCTGCAACGTATTTTGCAGAAAGTGCAAGGGATGATATAGCAGATACGAAAAGTGAAGAGAGAGAAGGAAGCCAATGAGGACAATCGTTCCGCACAGAAGTCCCGTGAACAGGAGCAGACTATGTTCCTGCGACAGATATTCTCCAGAATTCATACTGAGCGTCAGCTGCCATCCATTCCCCAGTGTCATGATCGGAGTATACTCCCTCTTCTCCTCCTGATTCCAATCGTAGGATCCTAAAATGTTTCCATTGGCATCCTGCAGAAGATATCCCATATTCTGCAATATACAGTCATTCTCCAGTTCTCTCATCAGATAAATTAAATCCACATTGACAACCAGAATGGCACATTGCCCCCGAACATAGCCGCGGGTGACAATCGGCAGCACCCACTTCTGCTGCCCGGTAGAATACGTACAGGTAACCAGACTGGGAGATAACGCCCTGACCGAAAATATCTCCGAAAGCAAATCCTGCCAGGTGGAATACGGATATTGGTCGTAGATATATAATCGATCGTAATACATCTGTCTTGTTTCCATTCCGTCCTGTGTGTACCCCTTGGCAGAGTTCATATATAGAAAGATTTCATCAATTCCATCCCATTGATCCTTGCCGGATGCTAAAATGGAAGGAATATTGATCATTTGAATCCGTTCCTCAGAAGTAGCCTCTTCATAAAGAACGAGATTACGTTGAATATAGAAATGATTCAGCAGGTTTTGACCAAGACTATATAGAGCCTGATATTGTTCCTGCAGACGTTCCGCATGCTTTTCTTGTTCTGCCAGGAGTTTACTCCTCATCTCCTGACGGGCGCCCGCCGCCTCCTTTTGATATATGAAAAGGCCCATGCCGAATACCAGAAGGTCTAGAAACAGGAAATAAGACAATATAACAAAATATAAGCGATGATTTTGATAAAATGATTTCAGAAACTGGGATAATGTCTTCATGTGTTGTTCCCTCTCTCACATAATATATTAAAATTATATCTTATTTCCACAAAATCCGCAAGCGCTTTTTGTATTTTCTAACAAAAATGCCGAAGGCAATTCACCTTCGGCATAGACCCCCTATATTATTTTGATAGCTCTTCTCATTCCTGTCCAGCATTATAGGCATTATTATAGATCTGCTCCATCTCTTCTGCGCCCGCGGCACGAGCTTGATCAATGACTTCACGATAGTTTTCGATCGGCTCCAGCCCCATAATGTACTTATCCCATTCCTGAGAAACAATATTCTCTACCGTAGATTTCAACTCATTATAACGTTCGGTATCTTCTTCCGATAAAGAGGGCTCATATACGGGTTCACGCATACCCGGATCGTTGGCGATCATTTCGTCGGTCGCCTCTTTCTCGGCACGTTCCTCTTCAGACAACGAATAATTACGGCATTGTACGCCCGGATGATCATCCACATACGGTGTGAAATCCAGCAGCCCAACCCCCAGATAAGACTGAATCTCGTAGTATGGAGAGTTATATTCCGGAGAATTGAATTTCTGCAAGAGTTCGTCATGAATGACAGGTTCTCCGTCTACATAATCAAACGTTTCTCCTGGTTTTCCGTAAGCGAAAATATCGCAGCCCTCTTCCGAATAGGCCCAGTTCATCAGCTCCAGTGCCGGCGTCTGGTTGGAGCTGGATGTAGCGATGACATACAGAGATCCATTGTGCTGATCGAAATAGCGGTTTCTTGTCTGTCCCAGTTCATTGGTCAGAGTCGGGATGGCTTCCAGATGATAATTCGGATCGATCGTCTCCAGTGCGACATTGAAGTCGCTGGCGAATCCCGCATTATCAAAATACATCAGCGCCTGACCGGAACTCATCTTTTCTTTCCACTGATCTACGGTCATCGTAGCATAATCTGGATCCATCAATCCTGCCTCATACAGTTCATTCAGATACGAGAGCACATACAGGAAATGCTCATCGGCCGGACCATACACCCAACGACCGCCATCGATTTCCTCGTCAAAGTACATGCCGGAGCCAGATCCCAACGGATAGGCCATACAGTCTAATACTTTCTGGGTAGATGTCGTGCTTCCGCCTTTACGATTGGTCAGCGGAACCAGATCTGGATTATTTTCCTTGAAAACGGTCAGGACTTCCTTCAGCTCCTCAAAAGAAGTCGGGACTTCCAGATTATAGGCCTCCAGCAGATCCGTTCGAATCACAGGCAACTGTCCTCCACGCTCCGACCATCTCGAAAGAATCGGAAAACCGTACAGGTTACCGTCGATCTCATAGGAAGCCGCCATGGACTCCACGCTCTCGTAAACAGGCCAGAAATCGCTCAGCATATCCTTATGTTCCGTCAGATTGACAAACATATCCTGTCTTGCATAGGATCGAAGGTCGATAGGACTGATCTTCATGATATCCGGCATCTGGTCGGTGCTGATCAATACCTTTTTCTTATCTTCATAGCTGGCGGCAGGGACTGCCTGCATGTCGATGTGGATATTGAGAAGCTCTTCCAGGTACTGGAGTTTGACACTATCGGTCTTGATGACTTGAGAAGCATTTTCCTCTTTCATCACGATCAATGTGGCAGGCTCATCCTGTACGGGTGCGCCCACAACTTCCTCGGACGCCTGGGAATTTTCCTCTTCCGGTGTAGATTCTTCCACAGATTGGCTGAGTGAAGAATCTGCCGAAGAAGAGTTGTCGGTGCTTTGAGAACAACCGCCGAGTATTCCCACGAGCAGTACGCATGCCAATACAAAGCACCAAAACTTCTTTTTCATACTATTCCTCCTTCATAATAAAGAATGATATGGGAAAGTCAAATGACTCTCAGCCCTTAAGGGAACCGATCATGACACCTTTTACAAAATACTTCTGCACAAAAGGATACACAATCAAAATCGGTAAGGTTGTAAACATGATGATGGCCGAACGAAGGGTGGAATCCGATACATTGAAATTGGTAGATCCTCCCGTCTGACTGGCCTCCTCCGAAAAGAGTCCGGAGATCAGTTTGTTCTTCAGTATAATCTGTAACGGATACTTTTCCTTAGAATCCAAGTACAGCATCGCATTGAAGTAGCTGTTCCAATGGGATACGGCATAGAATAGAACCATGGTAGCCAAAACCGCCTTGGATAAGGGAAGTGCGATGCGAAACAGAATGGTAAAGTCATTGGCCCCATCCAGCTGGGCTGATTCGAACAAAGACTCAGGTAAGGACTGAAACGATGTACGGATAATGATCATATTATAAGTGTTGATTGCGACTGGAAGAACAATGGCCCAGATTGTATCCATCATATGCAGATCCTTAATAACCAGATACAAAGGAATCATGCCTCCGCCAAAAAACATCGTGAAAACGATCATCCCCGTAAAGAATCTTTTTCCCGAAAAGGTTCGCCTGGATAAGGGGAAGGCGCAGAGACAGGACATGACCAGATTGATTATGGTGCCTACTATAGTATAAACAATAGAATTCCACAGAGATTGAAATAGCTGGGGATCGCTCATGATCGAACGATAGGAATCCAATGTTAGACCAATGGGATATAAATTAACTTTTCCCTGCATCACAAGCATTCCATTACTGATGGATGTGATGGCTACATAATATAATGGATAGAACGTAATCAACGTAATGAGAATCAGGATGAATGCGTTGATACCCGAGAAGATACGACTCCCCCAGGAACCACCGATCATTTTTTTCTTCGCCATAGGGATCCTCCTTTCTACCACAAGGATGTTTCGCCGACTCGCCGCGAAATGAAATTCGCGGTGGTAACAAAGATCAGCGCCACCAAAGACTGAAATAGGCCGATCCCCGTAGCATAACTGAAGTTTGCATCCTGGATACCGATACGGTACACGTATGTGGAAATGACGTCGGAAATCACCTGGTTGCTGCTGGTCATCAGAAGCAAAATCTTCTGAAAGGACACGTTCATGATATTCCCAGTTTCCAATATGAACATAATCGTAATGGTTGGTGCAATTCCCGGCAATGTCACGTGCAGCATCTGCTGCCATCGGTTTGCACCGTCAATCTGTGCGGCTTCATACAATTCTTGCTCCACCGCGGAAAGGGCCGATAAGTAAATGATGGATCCCCATCCTGCGGACTGCCAGATTCCAGACGCGATATATACGGTTCGAAAATACTTGGGCTCCGCTAAGAAACGGTAAGGACCCAGACCAAATATTCCTAGAAACTCGTTAATCACGCCATTGGATGATAAGAATGTATTGAGCATACCGACCACCACGACGACCGATAAAAAGTGCGGAAGGTAACTGATGGTCTGTACCATCTTCTTAAACTTCGTATGCGTGACTTCATTCAACATCAGAGCCAGAATGATAGGAACGGGAAAACTCCAAAAAAGATTATATACATTCAGGACAATTGTGTTTTTAAACACTTGCCAGAAGTAAGGATCCCCGATAAACTTTTCAATATACTTAAGGCCTACCCAATCGCTACCCCAGATTCCCTGCTTGATACTGTAATCTTTAAATGCCAGCGTAATACCATACATTGGCATATAATGAAAGATGAGATAAAATAGAAATGGGAGTAAAAACATCAAGTACAGATACTTGTCCCTGGCAAACGCTTTTCGAAACGCTTGCCAGGAATTCACTTTTGCCTTTACCATTCTTAACCCTCCTTCTTGCGTGTTGTTTTCTTTGTTTCTATTGTACGGGTAGCAGAGGGAGATCTCAAGATCCATTCCGCTCTTTCTTGTTCCACTTCTCCCCTTTTCGAAGATTCTTGTTCCAAAATAGAAAAATGACCTTAGAAAACATAAATGGTACTTGCATGTTTTTTTAAGTCACTCTATAATAGAAGTACAAAGTATCTGCTATATAACAGAAATAAAAAAACAAGGGGGGTCTCCATGTATTCACAAATCACTAATCACTATGAGCCGGGAATGAAACGGCCCAAGATTTGTACCGAACAGAAAGTGCTCTGGGAACCGAGGGAAGGCTGGTCCTACGCGCACCATGCGCAGATCACATGGTTTTGCGGGAAATACTATGTGATGT
>CALBGL010000075.1 GCA_937892735.1 uncultured Clostridia bacterium
CTTCCAAGGCTAAGATTGTGTTAGACACGATCAAGGGCAAGGATGTTGCGATGGCTTCGGCGATTCTGGCCGCTACGCCGCGGGAAGGCGCTCGTATTATCAGTAAGGTTTTGGATTCCGCGGTAGCGAACGCGGAGTATGCCAGCACCGAGCGCGACTTGGATATTAACGTTTCCAAGTTGTATGTGCAGGAGGCATATGCCAATCAGGGTACTACTATGAAGAGAATTCGTCCCCGCGCCCAGGGCCGTGCGGACAGGATCCTCAAGAAGACGAGCCATATTACCATTATTTTGAATGAGAGATAAGGAGGACTTCGATGGGACAGAAGGTGAATCCCCATGGCCTGAGGGTCGGTGTAATTAAAAACTGGGATGCAAAATGGTTTGCCGAAGATAAGGTTTTCGGTGATGTATTAGTAGAAGATAATAAAATCCGCAAGTTCCTGAAGAACAAGCTGTATGCGGCCGGTATCTCCAAGATCGGTATCGAGCGTGCGGCAGGCCGTCTGAAAGTGACGATCTATACCGCGAAGCCCGGTGTTGTAATTGGTAAGGGCGGTGCAGCTATCGACGGATTGAAGCAGGAAATTCAGAATCTGACCAGCGCTAAGGTCATTCTGAACATTCTGGAAGTAAGAAAGCCCGAGTGTGACGCACAGCTTGTGGCAGAGAATGTGGCACAGCAGCTGGAAAATCGTATCTCCTTCCGTCGTGCAATGAAACAGGCGATGGGACGTACAATGAAGGCTGGAGCAAAGGGTATCAAGATCATGGTAGCTGGCCGTGTAGGCGGCGCGGAAATCGCCCGCAACGAGCACTATATCGAAGGAAATATTCCTCTGTCCACTCTGCGTGCTAATATTGACTATGGATTTTCCGAGGCGCATACAGCATATGGTAAGCTGGGCGTCAAGGTTTGGGTGAACCACGGGGAAGTGCTTCCTGAGAAAGTGGGTAAAGAAGGGAGCGATAACTAATGTTAATGCCGAAGAGAGTAAAGCGCCGTAAGCAGTTCCGCGGCTCTATGGCAGGTAAGTGCCTGCGTGGAAATCGTATCACTTATGGTGAGTATGGTCTGGTATCACAGGATCCGGCATGGATTACTTCCGCACAGATTGAGGCAGCCCGTGTGGCTATGACTCGTTATATCAAGCGTGGTGGTAAGGTTTGGATCAAGATTTTCCCAGATAAGCCTGTTACCGCGAAGCCGGCTGAGACCCGTATGGGTTCCGGTAAGGGATCTCCGGAGTATTGGGTGGCGGTAGTTAAGCCCGGTCGCGTTATGTTTGAGATTGCGGGTGTTTCTGAGGAAATCGCTCGCGAGGCGCTGCGTCTCGCCATGCACAAGCTGCCGGTACGCTGTAAGATTTATTCCAAGGCGGATCTGGATGCAGTCGTGGATGCGCAGAATGCCGGGTGATCCGGAATATGAACAGGATGGTGAATCACATTGAATAAATATTTAGAAGAATTGAAAGCAAAAAATTCGGAGCAGCTGGAAATGGAACTTGTTTCCGCTAAGAAAGAGCTTTTCAATCTCCGTTTTCAGAATGCCACCAATCAGTTGAACAATACGGCCCGGATCAAGGAAGTACGTCGCAATATCGCGCGGATCCAAACCGTTTTGACGCAGAAGAAGGCTGCTGAGTAAGCGGTCCCGGGATGAAGGAGGTAAATTCAGTGGTCGAGAGAAATATGAGAAAAACCATGATCGGCGTCGTTACCAGCGATAAGATGGATAAGACGATTGTGGTCAGCGTGGTAGATAACGTTAAGCACCCGCTGTATGGAAAGATTGTAAAGAAGACCTATAAGCTGCAGGCTCATGATGAGAACAATGAGTGTCGGATCGGAGATCGCGTGCGCGTGATGGAAACCAGACCCTTGTCCAAGAACAAGAGATGGCGTTTGGTAGAGATCGTTGAGAGAGCTAAATAATTTGGTATCGGTATATTTTGTTTGTAATCGAATAAGGAGGTATCAGTCATGGTACAGCAGGAAACTAGACTGACGGTGGCCGACAATACCGGTGCCAGAGAGCTTCTGTGCATTCGTGTGATGGGCGGATCCACCCGTCGATATGCCCGCGTTGGCGATGTGATCATTGCTGCGGTAAAAGATGCAACGCCAGGCGGCGTTGTAAAGAAGGGCGATGTGGTGACGGCAGTTGTAGTTCGTACTACGCAGCCGGTACGCCGTAAGGATGGCGCGTATATTCGTTTTGACGATAACGCGGCCGTTATCATCAGAGAGGATCAGAATCCTCGCGGAACCCGTATTTTTGGCCCTGTGGCAAGAGAGCTCAGAGAGAAGAAGTACATGAAGATTCTGTCTCTGGCTCCGGAAGTTCTGTAAGAGGAGGGCGTGAACATGGCGAAGATGAAGTTGAAGAAGGGCGATCTGGTGGTCGTGATCGCTGGTACAGATAAAGGCGCAAAGGGTAAGATTCTGAGCATTGACAGCAAGAATGAGCGTGTCATTGTAGAAGGCGTAAACATGGTAACCAAGCACGAGAAGGCTCGCGGCGGCATGCAGCAGGGCGGAATCGTTCATAGGGAAGCACCGATTCATATCTCGAATGTGATGTATCTGCACGACGGTGTACCTACCCGTTTGGGTATCAAGACGGAAGTCAAAGAAGAGAACGGAAAGAAGAAGGTCGTTCGCTCCAGAATCGCGAAGAAGAGCGCGAGCAAGGACGTCATTGATTAAGACGCCGAATACCCAAAAAGGAGGTTAAAACTGTGAGCTCGAACAGAATGAGAGATTTCTATAATAGTGAAGTTGTTCCGGCGATGATGAAAAAGTTCTCTTATAAGAACATCATGCAGGTGCCGAAGATCGAGAAGATCGTGATCAACATGGGCGTTGGTGAGGCCAAGGATAACCCGAAGACGCTGGAAAGCGCCGTAAATGATCTGACAACGATTTCCGGACAGAAGCCGGTTATTACGAAGGCCAGAAAGTCCATCGCGAACTTTAAGATTCGTGAGGGAATGCCCATTGGCTGTAAGGTCACGCTGCGCGGCGACAAGATGTATGATTTCGCGGATCGTCTGATCAGCCTGGCTCTGCCTCGAGTCCGTGATTTCCGCGGTGTATCCGCCAATTCTTTTGACGGACGCGGCAACTACTCTCTGGGAATTAGGGAGCAGCTGATTTTCCCGGAGATTTCTTATGATAAGATTGATAAAGTTCGTGGAATGGATATTATTTTTGTAACGACGGCAAAGACCGATGAAGAGGCCAAAGAGCTGCTGACCCTGATGGGTATGCCCTTTGCTAAGTAAAAGAGGAGGACTAGAATGGCTAAAAAGTCTATGATTATTAAGCAGCAGAGAACGCCGAAGTTCTCCAGTCGCGCTTATACTCGTTGTAAGATTTGCGGGCGTCCGCATTCGGTACTTCGTAAGTACGGAATTTGTCGTATTTGTTTCAGGGAGCTGGCATATAAGGGCGAGATTCCCGGTGTAAAAAAGGCCAGCTGGTAAGCAAGGCGATTTGAATATAAAGGAGGTCAATCCACATGATGATGAGCGATCCTATTGCGGATATGCTGACGCGTATCAGAAACGGAAATGTTGCCAAGCATGATACGGTTGATGTACCGGCTTCCAAGATGAAGCAAGCAATCGCCGACATCCTGGTAAAAGAGGGATATATCAAGAAGTACGAGATCATTACCGACGGGAACATCCGGACGATCCGGATCACCATGAAATACGGTAAGGACAAGAATGAGAAGGTGATTACCGGTATTAAGAGAATTTCTAAGCCCGGCCTGCGGGTCTATGCCGGAAAGGATAATATGCCCAGAGTGCTTAACGGACTCGGCACCGCTATTATTTCTACCAATAAGGGTATCATTACCGATAAGGAAGCTAGAAAGCTGAATGTCGGCGGTGAAGTACTAGCCTTTATTTGGTAAGCAGGAGGGAAGATACGATGAGTCGAATTGGAAAGTTGCCTGTTGTGATTCCGGCCGGTGTAGAGGTTACGATTTCCGAGAACAATTTTGTGACTGTAAAAGGCCCCAAAGGTTCTCTGGAGAAGCAGATGCCTACCCAGATGGCGATCAAACAGGAAGGAAACGAAGTAATGGTAAGCCGTCCGAATGACCTGAAGCAGATGAAGGCGCTGCATGGTCTGACCCGCAGCCTGATTCATAACATGGTAGTTGGTGTGACGGAAGGATATCAAAAGGTTCTGGAAATTAACGGTGTTGGATATCGTGCTGCTAAGCAGGGTTCCAAGCTGGTGCTGTCTCTGGGGTATTCTCATCCGGTAGAGATGGAAGATCCCGCGGGCATTGAGTCCGTAGTAGAGGGAACCAATAAGATTACCGTAAAGGGAATCGATAAGGAACTGGTTGGACAATACGCGGCAGAGATTCGCTTCAAGCGTCCGCCTGAACCCTATAAGGGCAAGGGAATCAAGTACTCGGATGAAGTGATTCTGCGTAAGGTTGGTAAGACTGGTAAATAAGGAAAGGGGTGATTTGTAATGGTTAAGAAAGAAGACAGAAAGAAAATTCGTGTTAAGAAGCATTACAGAATGCGCCGCCATATCGTAGGCAGCCAGGATCGCCCTCGTTTGTGTGTGTTCCGCAGTAATCTCCATATGTATGCGCAGATTATTGACGATACCAAGGGGTGTACGCTGGTGGCCGCTTCTACCGTAGATCCAGATGTGAAGTCTCAGATCAAAAAGACCGATAATGTCGAGGCTGCGACAGTGGTAGGGACTGTACTGGCGAAGCGCGCTGTGGAAAAGGGAATTGAAAAGGTCATCTTCGACCGCGGTGGCTTCCTGTATCACGGAAAAGTGAAGGCTCTGGCTGAGGCTGCCCGAGAGGCAGGCTTGCAGTTCTAAGGATCGGCCGATTCTTAGTGCGACTGATTTTATAATAGGAGGCAGTTTCATGAGAAAGGAAAAGATCGATCCCAGTACCCTGGGTGAGTTAACGTCCAATGTCGTAACGATCAAGCGTGTTACGAAGGTTGTTAAGGGCGGACGTCATATGAGATTTACGGCACTTGTTGTCGTTGGAGATAAGCAGGGACATGTTGGTTTCGGCTTGGGTAAGGCTATGGAAATTCCGGAAGCGATCCGCAAGGGCGAAGAAGCTGCAAAGAAGTCCATGATTACCGTTGCCGTTACGGAGACCGGCTCGATTCCTCACGATATGCTGGGCGTTTTCGGAAGCGCGGAGGTGCTTCTGAAAGCTGCTCCGGAAGGTACTGGCGTTATCGCCGGCGGTCCGGCTCGTGCGGTGTTGGATTTGGCAGGGATTCGCAACATTCGTACCAAGTCTCTGGGTTCCAATAATAAAAACAATGTTGTCGCTGCGACATTTGCTGGTCTGTCCGCACTGAAGACACCGGAGCAGGTAGCCGCGATTCGAGGCAAGAGCATTGCTGAGGTTGTAGGATAAGGAGGACTGGACAAATGGCAAAGAAATTGAAGATTACATTGGTCAAGTCTACCATCGGTGCAAATCCGAAGAATAGAAAGATTGTCGAGGCTTTGGGCTTTAAGAAACTGAATTCTACGATTATCCGTCCGGATAATGACGCTATGCGGGGGGCTTTGCGGCACATCTCCCATATGGTCAAGGTAGAAGAGATCGAAGAGTAATAGGAGGAAGCTTACATGAAGTTAAGTGAACTGAAACCCGCTGAGGGTGCAAAGAAAAAGGCCTTTCGCGTAGGAAGAGGCCATGGTTCCGGTAACGGTAAGACCTCCGGACGCGGACACAAGGGGCAGAAGGCACGTTCTGGCGGCGGTGTTCGTCTTGGTTTCGAAGGCGGACAGATGCCCTTGTATCGTCGTCTGCCCAAGAGAGGTTTTACGAATCGCAATACTAAGGATATCGTAGCGATCAATGTGGACCGTCTGAATGTTTTTGAGGATGGAGATGTCGTGACGATTACAGCCTTGGTAGAGAAGGGCATTGTCAGCAATCCCAGAGACGGCGTCAAGGTTCTGGGCAATGGAACGCTGGAAAAGAAGCTGACAGTAAAGGTTTCGGCTGTCAGCCAGGGAGCGAAGGAGAAGATCGAGGCTCTGGGCGGAAGCGTAGAGAAGAACTGATTCTCAGAGGAAGAACGCGCAGCGGCCATAGGCTGCTGTGCGTTAACCAATAGTGAAGGAGGGCGGTTAGATTGTTTCATACAATTCGAGACGCTTGGAAGATACCGGATCTGCGGAAGAAAATCTTGTATACGCTGCTGATGTTAGCCATCGTGCGAATTGGTTCCACGATGCCTAGCCCGTTCATTGACGCTTCCCTTGTGAATGAATATTTTTCCACAAGCGGAGGGGTTTTAGCGTTGTTTGACGTAATGAGTGGCGGCGCGTTCAGCAACATGAATTTGTTTGCCATGGGAATTACTCCGTATATCAACGCGTCGATTATCATGAATCTTCTTACCATCGCGATTCCGCGGTTAGAGGAATTAAACAAGGATGGAGAATCCGGAAGAAAGAAGATTGCTCAGTATACCCGGTATATGACGATTGTCCTGGCATTGATTCAGGCATTTGGTATTTCTTATAGTTTGAATGCCAATTATGGTATCATCAGCAGTGAGGTCAATGCGGTCTGGGCAATTATTGTATCGATATTTACGTTTACGGCGGGAACAGCATTTGTCATGTGGATTGGTGAGAATATCACCGCCAAGGGAATCGGAAACGGAATCTCTCTGATTATTTTTGTGAACATCCTGTCTCGCGTACCCTCTGCCATTACCAGTCTGTCTACCTATGAAAATAAGTGGGCTCTGGTGATTATGGCGATTTTGTTCCTTCTGATCATCGCTTTTGTTGTACTTCTTTCTCTGGGCGAGCGTCGTTTGCCGGTGCAGTATGCCAAGAGGACGCAGGGACGGAAGACTTATGGTGGTCAGAGCACGAACATTCCTATCCGAGTAAATCTGGCCGGCGTCATCCCGATTATCTTCGCGATTTCGCTGATCAGTTTTCCTCAGATTATTACCAGTTTCTTCACTTCGAATCCGAATGGTTTCTGGGGGACGGTATTAAGCTGGTTGAATACGTCTCATCCTTTTGGGGCGGTTCTATATGTGGTTCTGATTATTCTGTTTACGTATTTCTATGCGTCGATCACGTTTAATCCGATGGAGATTGCCAATAATATGAAGAAGAATGGCGGTTTTATTCCCGGTATTCGTCCTGGCAAGTCCACATATGAATATATCAAGAAGGTTTCCAAGTATGTTATTTTTATCGGCGCGATCGGCCTGGCGGTCATCGCGAGCCTGCCGGTCATCATGTCCTTTATTTTCCAGATTGATAATCTGAATATTGGCGGATCTTCTTTGCTGATCGTTGTAGGCGTAGCCCTGGAGACGGTGAAGCAGATTGAGAGTATGATGGTGACCCGCCACTATAAGGGCTTTTTGCGTTAATGAAGGAGGATTTTCCATATGAAACTGGTTCTTTTAGGCGCGCCGGGTGCCGGTAAGGGAACGCAGGCTTCGAGTCTGGCTGAGTTCCTGCGCATACCCCATATTTCCACAGGTGATATTTTCAGGAAGAATCTGCGGAACGAGACACCGCTGGGACTCAAAGCCAAGAGCTATATGGATCAGGGACTTTTGGTGCCGGACGAGTTGACGGTAGATCTGGTGATGGATCGTTTGAGCGAAGAGGATTGCCAGAATGGCTATATTCTGGATGGATTTCCGAGAACGCTTGCACAGGCGGATGCTTTGTCCCAGAAGGAGCAGCTGGACGCTGCGGTCAATATTTATGTTCCAGATGCGGTGATCGTAGAACGTATGGGGGGACGCAGAGTGTGTCCGAGCTGTGGGGAGTCTTATCATGTGCAGTATAATCCGCCGAAGCAGGAAGGAATCTGTGATAAGTGCGGGGCAGAACTGATTATACGGGCGGACGATGTACCGGAGACGGTGCAGAAGCGTCTTACGGTATACCATGATCAGACAGCGCCTTTGATTGACTATTATGATCAGAGGGGGCTTCTTGTCACCGTAGATGGGACAATGGCTCCGAAAGATGTGACGGATGCGATAGTAAAGGCGATTCAGGAGTAAAAGATGGCAATTGTAGTCAAGAGTTCGGAAGAAATTGACAAGATTCGAAAGTCCGGCCGTATTGTGGCGGAAGTGCTGGAAGCGATGAAACAGTATGTGAAACCGGGAGTTTCGACAGGAAAGCTGGATGCGGTGGCGGAGGAGATCATCCGCAGTCATGGCGCCACGCCTTCCTTTAAGAACTATCATGGATATCCAGCTTCGATCTGCGCGTCTGTGGATGATTGTGTCATTCATGGAATTCCTTCCGAGAAGCAGATTCTCAAGGAAGGACAAATCATCAGCATTGATGTGGGAGCCTGTCTGGATGGTTTCCATGGAGATGCGGCCAGGACCTATGCGGTAGGAGAGATCTCAGACCTGGCTCAGAAGATGATAGAGGCGGCAGAAGCTAGTTTCTGGGCAGGCCTGGAATATGCGAAAGAGGGAAACCACTTGCACGAGATATCCGGCGCCATTGAGAAGAAGGCGAAAAGTTATGGCTGCAGTGTGATTCGTGATTTTGTAGGCCATGGTGTGGGTGCGTTGTTACATGAAGATCCGGCGATTCCGAATTATAAGCCGGTGGGACGCGGTCCAAAGCTGACCGCGGGTATGACCTTAGCAATAGAGCCGATGCTGGCGGCTGGGGACTGGGCAGTGGATGTGCTGGAGGATGGTTGGACAACGGTGTCTCGAGATGGGTCCTTGACGTCCCATTACGAGAATTCGATCCTGATCACACCGACCGGTTACGAGATATTGACCATGCTGTAAAAGCAAGGAGGTTAAAAGCTTGTCAAAGAAAGACGCAATTGAGTTTGAGGGCACTGTGCTAGAAAAGCTGCCCAACGCTATGTTTCTGGTAGAGCTTATGGAGAATAAGCACCAGGTATTATGTCATCTGAGCGGAAAGCTCCGGGTGAATTTCATTAAAATTCTTCCGGGAGATCGTGTCACGATTGAAATGTCTCCCTATGATCTGTCGAAGGGCCGCATTGTATGGCGGGCTAAGTAAAGTACCGAAAGGGAAAAGAAAGGAGCGGTCAGAATGAAGGTTCGTTCATCTGTTAAGCCGATTTGCGAAAAATGTAAGGTAATTAAGAGAAAGGGTAAGATCATGGTGATCTGTACCAATCCGAAGCATAAGCAGAAGCAGGGCTGATGAAAGAAAAAGCGCCATGGCATCATCCATTGAGGACGATGTCATGGCGCTTTTTAATTTCCCCAATAGATTTTCTTGACAGCGGGGTCCATCGTCGCTACAAAGCGTTGCTTGGCATGCAGAAATTCTTCCAGATCCATCAGAATATGGTATAGAATGGCGCGTCCCTCAAATTCTTCGCGCGTTTGCGGCATGGGCTCCCGCTCCATATCTCGCGAGATTTGGTGAAGACGATCGAGTTGTTTCTGCGGTATATTCATCTCTACGATATATTCGGTCAAATAGAGGATGTATCCAGAAATCAGATGCGCTTGTTTAGGCATAGCGCGAATTTTTTGCATCTGGGCATGGAGACTTTGCAGGATGCGGCATTGGCTGAGGCGCATCTCCAGATAATCCACGTAGTAGCGGGAGTGGGAAGGAAAGAGGTTACCGGAATATTCATAGGCCTCGTGAATAAACTCCTGAATCTGGTTTTCTAAAACCCCGATATCCTGCCAGACGCCCCGATCAGATTCGCTTTCAGACAGATAGGCGGCGATCTCTCTCAGAACATTTTGCAGCTGTGATTCTGTGAAGCGCATACCGCGAAGAACTTCTCGTAGCTGTCCTTTATAGTTATAGAACAAATTGATAAAGATGGCGATACTGATGCCGATCAGGATCAAGAGAAATTCATTCATGACAAAAGCAAAGGAAAAATTCCCGGTGGTTAGAAAATGGGTGGCAATGACGGCATTGACAGATATGGTGACACGCCAACCGATCCATGTACTGTAGATGACGGTAAATAGGAGAAAGAGGCCATAGGTAGCCCAATCCCAGGGAAGCAGATGAAAAAGAAGAAAAGTCAGAATGACAGTAATACAGAATGTGATAAGGCGATATAGGGAAAGACGCATGGTTTCCCATTTTGTAGACGCTATGGTTAAAAGCGCGATGATACCGGCGGAGGAAGCGTATTGTAGACTGAGAAATTCCGCGATCCCGATGGCAGCACTGCTTCCAATCGCAATCTTCAACGCGGGCAACAAGATTTTTTTTAGTTTCTTTTGAAGTTCCATAGGATCCTCCTGATGCAAACAGAATTAAATCTATCATACCGTTTTTCATGACGATTGTCAATCCTACCAAGAAAACACATGTATGTTTTCTGGAAAGCAGAGCCTAAATTGAATCAAAACAATAAAATATTCCGATTTTCCTTGACAAAGACGATTTTTTATTGTACAGTGACTATCATACGGGATGAGATCCTGTCATTCCGCCACAGAAAGGTAGGGAAGATACGATGAAGATTACGAAAGTAGAGATTGAAAAATTTTCGGCCCCCCTGGAAGAACCATTTCGGGTCGCTTTTGGTGTCATTGAAGATTCGGATAGTTGGACCGTAAAGATATATACGGATGAAGGGATCTGTGGCATTGGTTCCGCCGCGCCGATTGGCTTTGTGACGGGAGAAACGATGGAGACCTGTTATCTGGTCATGAAGATGTTTGCGGAAGCCTTTATTGGACGGGATCCTATGGATATTGCGGGCGCTCATGAAATGATGGATCACATCATCTATGGAAACGGATCGGCAAAATGTGCTTTTGATATTGCCTTGTATGATATCATGGGCAAGAAGAAGGGACTGCCGGTGTATCGCCTTTTAGGCGGTACAGATCCTGTAGTGCATAATGACATTACAATTGGGATCAACACGCCGGAGAAGATGCAGCAGGCCGCGGAGAAATTTGTATTTCAAAAGGGATTTGATATTCTGAAAGTGAAAGTGGGAATTTCACTGGACGATGATATCGAGGCGTTGACACGGATTCGAAGATCCGTAGGAGACAAAGTACGAATCCGGATTGATGCTAATCAGGGTTATAATGTAGAAACAGCGCTGCGGGCGCTCAAAGAGTTTGAGAAACTGGGAGTGGATGCCGCGGAGCAGTGTCTGCCCTGGTGGGATTTTGATGGTGCGGCAGAACTCATGGAGAAGAATACTACGTCGGTGAAGTTGATGCTGGATGAGTCGATTCATACACCGTATGATGCTCGGAGAGCCGCGAAAATGGGTTGCGCTGATTTCTTTAATATTAAGCTGATGAAGTGCGGTGGACTGTATTACGGCGCGCAGATTGCGGATATTGCGGAGACAGCGGGAGTGGGCTGTATGGTTGGCTGTATGCAGGAGAACAAGATCAGCATCACGGCAGGCGTCAGTCTGGTGGCTGCTAAGAAAGCGATCGTGGAGGCGGATTGCGATAGCTTCATGTTTTATAAGGGTGAGGACGATGGTATCGAAGGCGGGTTGAACCGCGAAGGTGGCCTCTTTACGTTGTTGGAGAAGCCAGGTCTGGGTATTGAGCTGTAAAGCAGGAAGGGTGGATGGAATAGTATGAGTATAATACAAGCAATCAGAGAAAAGATCATTCAGGAATTGCCTTTATGGGATCAGCCTTCTATTGCGGTAGGGATCGTGAAGGAAGGAGAGGTTGTCCTAACGGAGGGATTTGGATATGCGGATCAGGAGAAGAATCTAAAGGCGAATCAGGAGACTCTGTATCAAATTGGCAGTTGTTCGAAGGCTTTCACAGCGGCTGCCGCAGCGCTATTGGTGGATCAGGGAAAATTGGAATGGGATCGGCCGGTACATGAGTATCTGCCCTGGCTGGAGTTTAAAGATCCGTATACGACGACCCATGCGACCGTACGGGATTTGCTCTGTCATCGTACAGGACTGCCACGGCATGACGCATATTGGATCAATGGCCCCTGCAGCCGTCGGGAGATGGTGGAAAATTTGCGGAATATGGAGCCGGTATGGTCCTTCCGTTCACACTGGTGTTATCAGAATACATGTTACGTGGCGGCGGGAATGCTGATTGAGGCAGTATCCGGCATGAGTTGGGAGGAGTTTATTCAGAAGAACCTGTTGGAACCGCTGGGGATGCATCGTACGACCTTTTATGTGGATGCGATTCAAAAGGATGAAAATCATGCGGAACCGTACTCCAGAATTTTACCCACGGATTTGAAAGGCTATCATAAGATCTCTTTCTTAAAGAGTGATCGGGAGGATATGGCACAGGGAGTCGGAGCACCCTATGGACCAGCCGGATCCATCATGTCTACGGTATCAGATATGTGTAAATGGCTGCTTTTCAATTTGCAGAAAGGAAAGGTGGGAGATCGCCAGCTGATTTCCGAGGAGAACATGAGGGAGATTCATAAACCCAATATGCTGATGAGCGAGCCGCTTCTGGTTCCGTTTCCGGAGCAGGATTTCTATGCATATGGAATGGGTTGGTTTTTGGAGACCTATCGGGGACACATGATGGTGGAACATGGAGGCAACATTGATGGATTCTCCGCGTTGGTCACGATGATTCCGGATCAGAAGCTTGGGGT
>CALBGL010000076.1 GCA_937892735.1 uncultured Clostridia bacterium
GGCTGCCTCCGCACTCATCAGAAGCTGCGGCAGGTACACGGTCTTCTTTTCAAATCCCTGTCCCACGATATCCAACGCAGGAATGATCTCTCCGTTCACCACATCCATAGGAGCTGTTGTCTGGAGAAGTTCCTTTGTATATCGAGCGGCCTCCGCCTTCAGTCCTCGGACGATGGCGCCAGCCAGCCCCTCCGCCTGCGGCTCTCCTGCTTTGGACACGGCTGCAGTGCTTTTTACCTCCGTCATCACCGTGTCCGCATACGCAATATATGCCTGACAGTTTGGATCCTGATTCTGCAGAGCTTTGGCACAATGGTACACCTTCATCATCTCCGCTGATGCCGGATTCATGATGGCGGCGGATAGTCCGCTGTCCAGCGCCATGGCGAAAAACGTAGAAGTGATCATTTCCCTCTTGGGCAGCCCGAAGGAGATGTTGGAGACGCCCAGAGAGGTATGCACCTGCAGCTCCTGCGTGAGCCGCCGAATACAGGCAAGTGTCGTGAGGGCGGAGGTGGTATCTGAAGAAATGGTCATAGCCAGCGGATCCACCACGATATCCTTACGGTCAATCCCATAGGAAGCGGCCCGTTCTATGATCTTCTTCGCGATGCGAATCCGCCCATCCGCATCCTCCGGTATGCCCGCCTCATCCAGTGTCAACGCGATCAGAACGCCGCCATACTTTGCCACCAGCGGTAATACCTGTTCCAGGCTCTCTTCCTTTCCATTGACGGAATTGACCAACGGTTTGCCATTGTACCGGCGCATGGACCGTTCCAACACCTCCGGTGAAGAACTGTCGATCTGTAAGGGCAGATCCGTCACAGCCTGCAATTCTTCCACCACACGGCACATCATCCCGGCCTCATCAATGCCCGGCAGCCCCACGTTGACATCCAGCACATGCGCTCCCTGATCCGCCTGTTTCAAACCTTCATTCAGGATATAGCCCATATCTTCCCGTTTGAGCGCTTCTTTCAGCCGTTTCTTTCCCGTCGGGTTGAGACGCTCTCCGATGAGTATCGGAGACGGTCCCATTTCCACCGCATGGGTATAAGAAGACACCAATGTATGGGATTTGTTGGATAATGGCAATGGTGCGATATCACGCACCTGCTCGATCATGCGTCTCATGTATTCCGGCGTCGTTCCGCAGCATCCTCCGACGATCCGAGCGCCCAGGCGTACGATCTCTGTCATCTCCGCAGCAAAGTCCTCCGGCCCCACATCGTATACCGTCCGCCCACCCTCGCTATGGGGCAGGCCCGCATTCGGATTCACGATGATCGGCAAAGAAGCATACCGCGCAAAAACCGGAACCAGTTTTTTCATTTGCGACGGTCCCAGAGAACAGTTGATCCCCAGCGCATCCACACGCAGTCCTTCGAGAAGAGCGATCATCGACACCGGGTCTGCACCTGTCATCAGTTTTCCCCGCTCATCGTACACATTGGTCACAAAAACAGGCAGGTGGCTGTTCTCCTTGGCTGCCAGTACCGCGGCTTTCGTCTCATAGGCGTCATTCATGGTCTCAATCAGAATCAGATCCACTCCGCCCTGCACGCCCAGACGCACCACCTCCGCAAAGACGCGCACCGCATCCTCAAAGTCCAGATCTCCCAGGGGCTTCAGCATCTTTCCCAATGGACCGATATCCAGCGCCACATACTGACCTGTCTTTGTGATCGCCGCCTTCGCATGCTGAATCCCTGCCAGCACAATCTGTGCCAGCTCGTCTCCCAATTTCAGCCGATTCGCACCAAAGGTATTGGTCTTGATGATATTGCATCCGGCAGCCAGATACGCACGGTGAAGATTCTGTATCACCTCAGGGTGCGTGAGATTCCAGCATTCCGGCAATTCTCCCGGCGCCAGCCCCGCCTCCTGCAGCATCGTACCTGTACCGCCGTCAAAAAACACGAGGCCCGCCTGTATCTTTTCCTGTATCGTCATATTCATCCTTCCCGCCCCTAGGCTCGATAGGGGCAATCCATCTTCTCACATGTCTCACATTTTTCCTGTGGTTCCTGACAGCGCACGGCAGAAGCCGAGATCCCTATGACCGCTGTCACGGACTTGACCGGCAGAAGCATCTTCTGCCCTGTCAGACTGACGCCAATCTTTCTCGCCGCATCCAGAATCCGTATCATTTCGCCCTGACACTCCAGCGGAAAATCTCCATACCCCGGGCTGAAACGCGGCCGCAGGAACCTGCCCTCTCCAGCAGCCAACGTTTTCAGATATGCGTTGGTACTGGCAGCCGCATTTTCTACCGCTACAGAACCTGCGGCATCCAGGGCTAATGCGCGGACCTGCGATATCTGACTCCAGCGGGTGATATACCGCTCCGAATCCATACCGATAGTCACCGCCATGAAATATGCCTCCAGACACCCCTCCAAGTTTCGATACAGATTCCGGCTCTTTACCATAAAACAGCCAAAGTCTAACACATCCGGCTCCCTGGCGCTCAGCGGAAGCCGCAAAAAACAGGCCTTTGGCAAAAGAGGCAGCTCATCTGCCGCCTCTTTTGCCATTTTGTGCAGCCTTTCCTCCGTTTCTCCCCGGCACCCCATATACCGCAGGATCTGCCATGTATCCAATGCTTCGATGGTTGGTGTATAGATCTCTATACGATTCATAGAATTTTTGAAAGGTTGTCCATGATCTTAGCCGCCACATCCGGCTTATTCATGGAATACACATGAATATGCTCCACGCCATTGGCCAAAAGATCAATAATCTGTTCCGTCGCAAATGCCACGCCCGCCTGCTTCATCGCCGCCGGATAATCTGCGAAACGGTCAATGATCTGTTTGAATCGGGGCGGCAGCGCATTTCCGGAAATCCGGCAGATTCTGGCAATCTGGCGTCCATTAGTCACAGGCATGATGCCTGCAACCACCGGCACTCGGATGCCCGCCTCCCGGATCTTATATAAAAAGTTATAGAGGATATTATTATCGAAAAACATCTGCGTCGTCAAAAAATCACACCCTGCCTCTACCTTCTTCTTCAGGTTCTGAATGTCTTCCCGCTGATTCGCCGACTCCGGATGCCCTTCCGGATAACAGGCGCCCCCAATGCAGAAATCTCCTTTTGTCTTGATGTAGGTAATGAGTTCCGAGGCATGCTGGAAGCTCCACTCCTCCGGCGCACTCGCGCCCTCGGGAACATCTCCCCGCAGCGCCATAATATTCTCAATGCCATTTTCCACCAAAAGAGACAGCTGATGATCGATCTGCTCTCTCGTGGACGACACACAGGTCAAATGTGCCAGAGTCGGTACTTTCTGTGTCTCCTGAATATTTTTCGCGACAGCCACCGTATAGGCGCTGGTACCGCCGCCCGCTCCATATGTCACGCTCATGAACACGGGATGCAGCGCGGCAATTTCTTCCGTCGCCTTTTTCACGCTCTCGATCTTATCTGTCGTCTTCGGCGGGAATACCTCAAAAGACAGAGTCGGCTTTCCAGGTTTGAAAAGTTCTGTCAATTTCATCTTCATCTCTCCTCTTTTTCTTTTTAAGAATATTATACGAGGAAATATCCGCTTTGTCACGCACAAATTTTATAAATTTCATTTTCGCAGGAAGGGATATGGGTTGATCCAGCTTTCATCTCCTGTCTCTGGATATACCTGAATACCAAGATGCAAATGCGTGGGAAATCGTCCAGTGGTTCCTTCTTCGCCATAACCGGAGTCTCCCATATATCCCAGGAAATCTCCCGATTCCACACGATCCCCTACGGCCAGTCCCGATGCATAGGCATACAGATGCGCATAATAATAGTACACCCCACTCGGCGATGTCACGCCTACACGCCAACCGCCCAATTCATTCCATCCCAGATTCGTCACAATCCCCTGTGTCATGGAATAGATAGGAAGACTTCCCGGCGTGTCCTTAAGATCCATCAGATCCGTACCATAGTGCTTTCTTTCTCCTCCATAGCTTCGATCTGATAAAAAACTATCCCCGAAAGAACACTTCTCCAGATCCGTAGGCATCGTCTGGATCTCCTCTTCAACAGTTCTGGCAATGATTCCCAATGCCAGCGCATACGTCCCTTTGCAGGTAATCTCATGCCGGAATACCATTCCCATAAGAAGGGCCGACTCCCATACGATACAGCACAGGAGTGCCAGACAGAACCAGATTTCCCGATCACGAAACACTCTCCCATACCACCTATTCTGTTTCATATCGATCTCTCCCCTGCCATCTACCCCAATATATGCCTAGAGAAGTTTCTCCATACCCCAATCCGTCAGGAAAAGAATCGGATAGGTAAAAGCCAGGTGGAAAAGAGAAGTATTCCATTTAGAATCCTTCCCCCACCCTTCCCAGATTGTTGTCGCACCCTCCCGCAACATCCTGGGCCAGGCAGCTTCATCTTGTATCAATTCGAGCGCCAGCTCTTTACGGCCTATACGCACCAGCGCGGACAGCATGGCCATACTGATGAAAAACATGCTGTTGCGCAGTTTCTTTTCTTCGATCATGGATACAATCCTCTCCTGGGTTCTGTCATCCGGACACAGATCGAACAGCAGCGCCAACGCATTGGAAGGCAGACTGTGCTGGCAGGAGTCTGGGCGATCCCGAAACAGCGATGCCTCTGGATCCCAAAATCGGCGAATATACTGTGCCTTAAGTCTCTCTGCATCCGGCAGCGTCGATGGCTGGCGGAGTATCTCCGCTAATCTTTCCATGCTTATGAGTGCACCGATATAATAGGCATTGATGACATTATGCAGTCCCGGAACGATCTTTCCCTGCGTCAAATCAAAATCATAGCCGTCTCTGGCCTCCGGCGGCCATTCCACCACACACCATTTATCCAGATTCTCCAGGAGCCCTTCTGCATTTCCATAGCTATCCCGGAAGGTTTCCATCATTCTGAGTACAACCGGATATCGTCTGCGAATATAGTCCTCATTGTGGCACAGATGCCAATGCACCCGCATCAACATGGGCAGCATCAGGCAATAATCCGCGATTTCCTGCATGAAAGAGCAGGCGGCGCAGGTCATCAATCCCGGAGTAATGACGCTGCTGTACAGTGTATCATCGATGAGCTTTTCCATGAGAGCCGTATCGCCGGTCAACACCGCATATGAGGTAGATGTAAAACATCCGTCTCCCAGATATTGCCCTTTCTCCCGCTCCATACAGTCCATTAGAGCTTCCTGCGCGCCGTATCGGAGAGAGTGAGCGCAGAGATCCCAAATACGGCGCAAGATGGCATTGTCCGTCTGGCAGGCTGCCTGCTGCCGGAACGGATAATGCCGAGCCAGCAAGCAGAGGGAATCCTCCTCGAGATATGTTCCTTCTGGCAATGTGATCTCCGCATACCGGAATGACAGGTAATCAAAATGCTGCAGCGTGTCATTTCCCCCGGAAAGAATCCACTCCTCCTCATACCGACAGTTCGCCCTCAGATCGAACCGGACTCGTCCCTCCGGCGTAAGCTCCTGCCCGTACCGCAGTACGATACGGCTCCCCCGAGGCCCGCGCGCCTTGAACTCCATAGTCCCCACATAGACGCTTCCAAAATCCACCTGAACCACACGCTCTGATATTCGGCGCAGCACCATCGGTACGATCCGTTCTGTCACGACGGCTTGGCTCTTCTGTTCATAGAGGGATACCCCCATATCCATTCGTTCACAGGCCGCTTCCCATTCGGAGTCATCATAATCGGGACTCGCAAAGCCCTCTTCCGTCGAACCGCTGTCATACCGCTCTAAAAACTGTGTCTCATACCCTGTGGTTCCCAGCTCCTCATACCCGCCATGCTGGCGCCATCGCCAGGAGGAATCGGTGGAAAGCATCTGTTTGCCGTCGCAGCACAGATCCAACAGGAGGCCATGCCGGCCATCCCCACTGACCCAGACCCGATTGATCAGCCCCTGATAATAGGTGTGTACCGCGATCAGATTCGTGCCTTCCCTCAGATAGGGCGTCACGTCGAGTTTCTGATAATAATAATGCCAGGGGTAGCCCGGAGCCGGCCCCTGACAGACATAGTTCCCATTGATGTACAGTTTATAAGCATCATCCGCCGTCAGCCACAACACGGCCTGCTGGAAGGAAGGCAATACAAAGGAACGCCGGAACAGGATGTGCCGGTTGCGCCGTTTCTCCTCCGGCACACGGACAGGATCCAACTGCCGATGAAATACCGGCAGTACCGGCCCCTGAGCAAATTCCGGTGTGGTAATCCATTTTCCCGTAAACTTTCGGCTCAATTCCTCGAAATTCATGGCTTATTCCTCCTGTACATCCTCCATCAGATGGGCCGTATCCAGTGCCGCCTCCACGGCCAGTTCATCACAGCGATTATTATAAGGGTTCTCCGCATGGCCCTTCACCCAACGAAAGGTGACTTCATGGGGTTTCATTGCCGCCAGCAGGCGCTTCCACAGATCCACATTTTTCGCCTTCTCTTTTTTCTTCGCATCCTTATACCAGCCCTGACGCTGCCATTTCTCAAGCCACCCCTTGGTCATGGCATTGACCAGATACTGAGAATCCGAGTACAACGTGATACGGCAGGGTACCTTAAGTGCCTCCAGACTCACCACCGCCGCTAAAATCTCCATGCGGTTATTCGTTGTCAGCCGATACCCGGCCTTCATTTCTTTACGGAAGACCTGCCCGTCATCTCTGGCATACTGCAGAACCACGCCGTATCCTCCCGGCCCTGGATTGCCCCTACAGGCGCCATCCGTATATATCGTCACTTCTTTCATGTTCTCCTACTTTCCTGCCTGACTGATATAGTTTCCCAAAAGCTTCCATTCCAGGCACAGCGGACGGATCTCCCGCAGGGCTTCCTGTACCCGCTCTTCCTCCACATTTCCTTCCAGATCGATGAAGAAACCATACTCCCAGATCTGCTGGGGAATCGGTCTGGACTCGATCTTCAGCAGGTTCAGATGATACCTAGAGAAGGCTTCCAACGCATGATACAGCGTTCCCGGCTGATGGGACACCTTCAGATACAGGCTGATCTTATTCGCTTCCGCGCTCGTCTCCATGACTTTCGACAGCACGATAAACCGAGTAATGTTCCGATCGTTATCCTGAATCCCCTTCTGCAGCACCTCAAGATGATAGATCTCGGCCGCCTTCAGGCTGGCCACACAGGCCTTTGTCTTATCTCCCATCTTCGAAACGTGCTCCGCGCCTTTGGCTGTGTTAAAATACGGGATGAGGTTCCAATCCGGATGCGCGCTGAAGAACTGCTCCGACTGCGCAAATCCCTGGGCGTGGGAATAGACCTCACAAACGTCCTCCAATGTGGCGCCTGGAACCCCTAGAAGATTCTGCGTGATCGGCACTACGCCTTCCCGTACAATATACAGATTATACTGACTCAAGCCGTCATATACATCCTGTATGATTCCCGTCGTCGAATTCTCGATGGGAACTACACCGTAACGCACCGTTCCCTCTTCCACAGCCTGGAAGATCTCCTGGGTGGACAGAAAATGATTGGCGTCCGCATGTGCGCCAAAGAACTGCTCCATCGCCTCATGCGTGAATGCGCCGGGCAGCCCGAAATAGGCGACCTTGGGCTCGCTGATCCTGGCCATCTCCCGTTTCTGATGCTCCTTGCCCAAATCCATGATGGTCTGGAAGAGCACCTCGAGCGCGCCGCGAAACTCCTCGTCCCGATACGGAAACCGCTCCTTGATCCGCTCAATCACCTGCCGTTCCCGATCTGGATCCAAAATCGGCTTTCCGGTTTCCATCTTATAGCGTGCCACATCCGTCGAAACCTGCATCCGCTCCTCAAACAGCCGCGCGATCTGCGCGTCGATGGCATTGATCTTCTTCCGGGATTCTTGTAAATCCACTGCCATTATATCTTCGCTCCTTTCCAGGCGTCATAGATGGCGATCGCCGCTGCTGCCTCCAACACCGGAATCGCACGGGGCACAATACATGGGTCATGCCGTCCCACAATCGTGAGTGTCTCGATCTGCCCCGTCTCCAGATCTACAGACTGTTGAGACCGTGAGATCGACGGCGTAGGCTTGATGACCGTCTCGAAGGTAAGCGGCATGCCGTTGGTGATTCCACCCAGAATTCCACCATTGTGATTGGTCACGGTACGGATCTGCCCATCTTCTACAGTATAGGGATCGTTCGCTTCCGCTCCCGTCATATCCGCGAAATCTGCGCCGATGCCAAAGGATACCCCTTTCACCGCGGGAACTGAAAACAGGATGTGCGCGAGACGGCTCTCCATGGAATCGAAGAAGGGATCTCCCAAACCGGCCGGAATTCCCAGTATGGCGGTCTCCACGATCCCACCCAGGGAATTGAGTTCCATCCGCGCCGCCTCGATCCGCAGAGCGATCGTATCCGCATGCTCTTTTGCGAGCACTGGCACCGTCTGCTGTCCCAACCAGCATAAAGTCTCCTTCGTCAGCGTCCCCCGAGTGAAGCGAGGCTCCGTCACATTATACAGTTTCGTGATATGACTGCCGATGGTGATGCCCCGCTGTTCCAGCGCCTGT
>CALBGL010000077.1 GCA_937892735.1 uncultured Clostridia bacterium
CTTTACGGTTACGCTTGAAGATACTTCCATTAATGGCCAGTATGGGGAGATGACATTCACGGATGGCGTGGCCCAATTCACCCTCAAGCACAACCAGAGCAAGACGGCGACCGGACTGCCCGCCGGGATTCGCTATACTGTGACAGAAAGCGGCAACGCCGGATATACGGTGACTTCTACTGGTGAAACAGGCAGTATTCCTGCTGGTGATACAGCGGTCGCCTTGTTTAACAATCATAAGAGTGGGGAAGATAGCGGAAATGACAAAGTTAGTGTTACCGTGAAAAAGGTTTGGAAGCTGGACAATGGCGGCAAAGCGACGAATACTGTGACGGTTGTTCTGCTGAAAGACGGCAAAGAGTACCAGAGGATCGAACTCAGCGACCAGAACGGCTGGACATATACCTGGGCTGGACTCAGCGACCAATATACTTGGACGGTGGCCGAAGCCAATGTGCCGGACGGTTTTACATTGAAAGTAGATCAGGAGGGGATGATCTTCACCATCACGAACGATGATAAACCACCTGTTCCAGAAAATCCCTCTGATCCTGATAAGCCAACAGACGATAATCCCCAAACAGGGGATGAAACAAATCTGGCGCTGTGGTTGGTTCTTTTAGGAATTTCCGGTACGGGTATAGCCATTACATTGCTGGGCAGCAAACACAGATATAAAGGAAAACATAATAAGTGATAGTACAACTGGCGGCGAAGGCGGGTGTTGAATGACATCTGCCCCGCCGTTTTGTTTATGAAAGGAAATTACCATGAAAAGAAGCAGTAAACTGCGCTTTCTTTTACTCTTGATGTTCAGCGGCTTATTCTTGCCTCCGCATACATGGTCTGTGAAATTATATCGCGGGCCAAATGGGAGCAGGAAAACCTTGAACGGCTGGAAAAAATGGTAAGGCTTCCTTCTGCGATTTCTGATCCGATACAAAAACAGGAGTCTTCAGAAACCGAGATCGACGCTACCTCCCCAAAATGAGCCTGTAGTTTTTCTGCCTGCGGGCTTTTCCTTTTGATCCCTACTGCAGAGTGCTTATAAATTCAAGCAACAGGGCTTTCTGCTTCTTGGTGAGTGTACCTCATTTTGCAAAAAGCTCGCGCTGTTCATCTGTTATTTCCACAGCTTCTCCACCTTCCGCGAAAACTGTGCCAGGGTTATCCCTTGTGAAAACATTGGTTATTGTGGAGTGAGATAGGTTTGCCTCTGCGCTCCCCCATGAGCTGCTTGCTCCGCTTTTGTGCGTCCATTCCATCACCGGCCCATTTGTATCTATTCTAATTCCCCAATGGGGCATAGAGTAGCTAACATGGAGATACTACCTCACGAAGGAGAAATATCTACACCCGAAGAATATCTCCGCTATTCCGTCGAACGCCTGAAAGCGGATGGCCGGGGAGATTTGCTTCGCTGGTATTTATACGACTAAGGGTGTGCTTAACTTGAGGTGAATAAATCCGCATCCCAAGAAAGGCACATCCCTTTTCTTTTTTGCGCTGTTTTTCATTTTGTGGCCGTGTATTAAGGACAGCGCCTTTAGACAATGAAAACGTTTATAGGCCAATGTTTTAATGAGATGCTAGAAGATCTGGACAGGCAGTATCCGCGAGGATGCTGTTCCAGCTGCGAAGCCAATACATATTGCAGGACATGTCCGGCGGTACTGTATGCAGAAGGCTCGAAGCTGGGAGAAGGAAAATGTAAGACCGCACAGCGAATGAAGCGAGATGCGGAACAATAAGTGAATAAGAGAAGAAAGTTAGGATGGGACAGGCAAGTGGGACTATTACGATTCCAAATAGTACATTGGAAAGTTATGGAGGAGCCAATATTTCTTTGATGAATAATACAAATGGGATTCAGTCGGGTGGAACTGGTGGTTCTCAAGGAAATTCTAGATACGAATATACTTGTACGTGGAATTCAAATGGTTTAATTGGACAGGGATGGTCTGCAACGGATCCCTTTCAAAGTGATTTAGAAAGATATACAGATAGTCAATTAAAGAACTATTTTAATAATATCTTGTTAGCAGAAGAGGCCGTGACAGAAATACTACGATATCTTTTTAATGGTGGTACATTACCAGAATCATGCTTTACATATAAACAAAATTAGTGAAATGTTCTCTTCCGCCGAGTCCATCTCTCGTGCCGAATCTGAGGTTCTACATACTCTCATTGAATCTGCTTATCGTTTGGCTCTTCCTACTTTAATCTCCACAGGGCATTTTCATCTGCATGCTCCTATGTACTCTATAAGGTAGATTCTATGCGCTGGGTGCGTCCGTTCACGGTTCCAGTTCCTATTGTGAGGAACGGAGCGCACCGATTGCGGCACTCGTTACCTTGGAACAGGCGAAGGAAAATACCATTGTTCCTATGGAGCCTTTTCAGGCGTTGAGTTATTGTCTGCCTGAGATTTTCCTTTCAGACACCTGACCAGATGAAGTACAGGAAAAGATGTGGAAAACTGTGGATGATTTCATTTAGCAGATCCCTGTATATCATCTAAGTTGCAGACCGGATCGAGATGCGATAGAATTAGTGCGAGATACAGTAATATCACAGGGTACCGAATCCCCTACGAAGTCAGTACGATTTCATAGGGGATTTTCTTATCATGCGGTGGTTCCGATTTTACATTCTGTTCGCCTGCAGTGATAATATTCTCGGAGCCCAGAACTCGCGTCTTTCTGCAGTGGGCCTCACAGAATTCTCATCTCGCACTACAAATTTTACATTTTAATTTACATCAGTGATGATAATCCCTAGGTTCACGCTTCTTTTCTGCAAGGAGTCCTCCTTGGCTTTCTCACCGAACTCTCTGGATTTTACAATTCTCCTCGTGGCAGTGATGATACACTCGATATCTAGGTCTCGCTTCTTCGCTATGAGGAGTCCCCCCTCAGTTTTCTCATCAGCCCCTTCTAATTTTACATTTCTTTTCACTGAAGTGATGATACTCTTCATGCCCAGAATCCCTTCATCTTCATTGAGAATGTCTCCCTACATTCCCCTTTTTGACAATCCATTCTGTTGTACTATCTGAGCAACTTCATAAGAGAAGTTACCAGTTTTAGAAATTGTGCAAAAATTTCATACATGATATACTATCTTCATTCCTTATATCTAAAGGATTCTCGGCTGGCTATAGATTTTATCTATGGTCAGGATACTTGTTTTTTCAAGTCCCAGGTAATATGATACAGTTAGTAGATTCCTCTTTGTGAAGCGAGGCTCTTTCTGTATCTATTGATAGCTACTCACACAGAAGAAAGGGGAATGTCTATGAATCAGGATCTATCCCGTGCTCTTTTCCTTACGGAAGGACGATCTTTATACGATGAAGCTGCAAAGCGGCTGCTGTCTCAGAAGATCGTTCTGGCTTACATCCTGAAAGAGTGTCTGCCGGAATATCAGGACTATACCCCGAAGGAGATCGCGGAACACTTTATCGAAGGAGAACCGCAAGTCGGTGAGGCTGCCGTACATGCGGATGAAGGGACT
>CALBGL010000078.1 GCA_937892735.1 uncultured Clostridia bacterium
CTATGCTGCCCTGCAACTTAACAATTACTTCCTTATGGGTGTGCCGTTTTAGGAACACTCCCTGTTTTTTACATGCACGTTCTAATGATTGAACAGTTCTAATACCAGTATCTTGAGCTCTTCTCCTAGAGACCCAAACAACAGCATGTATCCAATATAAGCCAAAAGTACTGCCACTATGGTAAAAATCAAGCATACACCTGCTTCTTTTAACACCTTTGTCAGCCATTCTCTCATCCGGATCGCCTCCTATTCTTCTTATTTTCGCCATATTTATCTTCATTATAACAAGAACATTTCAAAAAATCAATCAATGATTGTCACATTTTCAGAAATTTTGTATGTATCGGACATATTAAAAAGCGCCCTTCTTCCGAAGGACGCTTCGATGGGTCATCAGGGGCTCGAACCCTGGACACCCTGATTAAGAGTCAGGTGCTCTTCCAACTGAGCTAATGACCCGAACAATTGGATTATACTCCGAATCAACACAAATTGCAAGTAAAATCTACAAAAAATGTCGATGATCGGGAACATCGGAGTCATCACCTCTACCAGTCAGCAGAGATGAAAATGGGTCATCAGGGGCTCGAACCCTGGACACCCTGATTAAGAGTCAGGTGCTCTTCCAACTGAGCTAATGACCCAAAGAAACTGGGTAGGAAGGACTCGAACCTTCGAATGCAGGAATCAAAATCCTGTGCCTTACCGCTTGGCGACTACCCAAGGGGACGCTCGACGCCATTCCTCCGCATAAAACTCCGTCAAACGACGGAAGGGTGGGTAGTGGGACTCGAACCCACGACCTCCAGAGCCACAATCTGGCGCTCTAACCAACTGAACTACACCCACCATAACACTTCCTGCCCATCTCGCGATGAACAAACGTGCCTACAGGGATTCGAACCCCGGACACACGGCTTAGAAGGCCGCTGCTCTATCCCACGTATCCAGCTTGGAAGGCTGGTGTTCTACCATTGAACTACACCCGCAGAATCGGGGTAACAGGACTTGAACCTGCGGCCTCTTGATCCCAAATCAAGCGCTCTAGCCAAACTGAGCTATACCCCGGACTGTACCGTGATGGCCGCTCGTCATGCTCGCGCGCCGCGCTCATCTGCAGCGAAAACAATTATACTATGAAACTCTCGGATTTGTCAACACCTTTTTTTAAATTCTGTAATTTCTTTTTTATGCGCGAACAATCGGAAGACGCAGCCCTACACGAATTCCTCCTCGCCCGGCATACTCTTCCGAAAGTTCTCCCCCTAATGAAAATGCTAAACGACGACATAGTTCCATTCGAGTTCCTAAGCCTGTTCCCGTTTCCCTGCTGTTCCTCGCCGTATACAAAAGATGGGGAATAAAGGTAAATCCCTGCCCTTCGTTTTCTACCCAGAGCATCAGGTGTTCTGAATGAATCTGAACCCCAAGCCGAATCGTATTTCCTCTTTCCGCATACTGTATCACATGCTGCAGCATCTGTTCTACAAGATCCTGCAGCATCTTGCCATCCGTCCAGATCTTATAGTCTCCTTTCAGATATTCCGATCGAAAGGAAATCCCTTTTCGGCGCCCCAATTCTTCTTTCTCTCGCAAAGCATGTTCTAGTCTGTCTGTAAGCAATACAAATTCCCAACAGGGAAGTATATCTCCCTCGTACATGCGAATGAGCCGCACCAGACGATTGACATTATCATCCAGATCCTGACAGTTCTCCCATAAATGATGATAACAGTCCAACGCCATATCTTCTTGATACAATTCCAGCCGTCCCATAAGATTACTAATCGGATTTTTCAGTTCTTCCACCCACTGTGTCATCTGTTCATAGTTCCCCTTCATTTCAGGTCCTCCTTCGTATTTCATATTGGAAACCGCTACCAATTTTACCATATTTTGTAATTTCATGCAACTCTTTTTATAAGAAATCCAGTGGAAGATACGCCGCGCCATCCACTAGCAATACGCCTTTCCACTCCGACTCTCCGCCGATCACATATAGACTGTAGGGAACCTTTCTATCGATCTGCAGCTGTGGGATTCTGGCCAAAATCTTATCATCTTCTCCAACTAAAAGCAGATCCGCAAAATACATCCCCGGCGAAATGGGTTGGTATTCCGTAGCCTCTCCTCGCGTCACACCTTCAAAAAACATTTTCATCTCCTCCGGCAAACTTCCCAGCCGCAAACTCAATGTATGTTCTCCAAAATTCACAAGCCGCAGCGCCGCTTTCTCTCCCCATTCTTTCGGGTCCTCTATCGGAACCCAGATGGGTCCCTTTTCTTCTTCCGTCAAAACCCATGTGGTCATATCTTCGGATGGCAATCTGGACACTTCTGTTCCATACTGAAAATTTTCCGGATGTTCCACATACAGATACGGCGTAGACTGTCCGAATCGAAGCCCTTCTATAATCATCATTTCCCCTTCCTGAATATGAACCGGTCCATATCCCGGAATTCCCTGCAAATATCGAATAAATTGACCCATTTGATCTCTCCTGCTGATTCTGTTTTACTATATGCTCTTCTTCCCCAAATTATCAGCCTTTTTCTAAGCTCTGAAACACATTCATCTGGCCATATCCCCATCGGTTATTCGGATATAGGATCTCGATTCTTCGAATCGCTCCCCGGTACAGCATCGCTTTCAGCCCCGCCGCACTGATATTCGGACGGTTTCCGTATTCTATGGCCCATTGCAGTAATTGGGCGGCTCCCCCGGCCGCTAACGCAGACGCCGCGCTGGTTCCACTGCGTTCCTGATACCCTTCCGGCGAAACCGGTCCAAAGATCCCTACCGCGGGAGCCACAAGGTCTGGTTTCAGGATCTCCTGCCTGGTAGGCCCACGTCCAGAGGGAGGATACAGGCTCTGTGTCAGATGTTGGTATCCTCCGATTGTTAAAATGCTGCCGGCCGTCCCAGGCATGGTTACCGTACGTTCCGGATCTGCAGACAAAAACCGCGTTTCCGATTGTGTCCATTGCTTTAACGGCATATAGACATCATAGCGCCCCATCAGAATCGAGTCCCCATACAATCGAATCCGCCACAAGCCTGTTGTCGGGTTTTCTAATCGAATCACAGCCCCCTGTTCTCCATTCCAATCCACACCCTGAAAGTACTCTACCGACACAATTGTATTTTCAATCGGAATGCGTTTTCCAGACATACTTCCAATCCCACGAGGAATCCGTTCGATCTGATACCCCCTCGGAGTCGTCATCGACAGCGAAAACTGATCCGGCACTTTCATCCAAACCGTCAGCAGCAGCGCTTTCTCTCCTTCTCCTACATAGAATTCAATCTCCGCTGTATCCACAAGCTGTCCCGAAGCATGCATAGCCGCGTCCCCCTGATTGCCGCCCGCGCCAACGAAGATCATACCGGACTGCCGCTGATAAGAATCAATTGCCTGCTCTAATTCCGAATTACCATCGTGCGGTCCAAAGTTAGAAGACAACGCGAGCAGTACAACCAGAGGATGCCCTTCCGCCTTCTCTACCAGATACGAAATCCCCTGCTGAATATCCGTATGCTGAAAGCAGGCTACATCTTCCGGTACCCCATAGTATCTGCGTAGCACGCGTTTTGCCTGTTTCAGTTTGACTACGATGAGTTCTGCTTCCGGCGCTGCGCCGGAAAAGCCCTGCTGGCTATCTCTGCGTCCTGCGGCAACGCCGGCAATATAGGTACCATGACCATTCTGATCTCTTTCCGCCACAATCGCATAGGGATCCTCTCCGGCTTCCTGCGCTCTGATCGCAGCTTCAATCTCCTCACGGGTATATTCTCTCCCATAGAAACTGCTCGCAGGCGGTTCTCCATCCACTCCTTCCTGGTCCCATATACTCACGATTTTACTGCTGCCATCCTCATACCGAAAACAAGGATGAAGATAATCAATTCCCGTATCCACAATTCCGATCCGGATGCCGGTCCCGTCCAGCGGCATGTCTAATAGATCCCTGGCATCTGTGATGCCCATCGCGTCCAGAGCTGTTTCGTCCGCGGCCAGTCCATATAGAACAGGAATATTTTCCCAGGAAAAGAACGAAAAAACAGACAGTGCGTTCTCAAACTCCGGCACACGCACAAAAACCAGAATATCATGATTACTGATCTCCCGCAGACAAACCGGATTCTCTACCGGCATGGGTACCTTTCCGTCACTCCGTCTCTGAAACACTAACTCTACATAGTCCTCCGACAAAGCCGCCTCTCTGCAATCTATTTCCCGCGCCCGGGCCATTACCACCTGGCCGTCTAAGTTTTGATTGGCCAGATCTTGCATGGTTCGAAACAAACATAGTTTCCCATATCCCCAGTCTCGATTCGGGAACCGATACTCTCCAAAATTCCGATCCGCTCCTGCTACCAGCATGGCTCTTAATCGTTCTCCATACAGAAATATATCCCGTCCCTGTACGATTCCCCATTCCATCATCAATGCAGCGGCGCCACTGACAAAAGGCGCAGCCATACTGGTACCACTGGCCAGTGCATATCCTCCGCCCGGTACCGCTGTTAACACCTCGACCCCCGGCGCCGCCAGATCTGGACTGATGATCTGATCGTTTCTGGAATATCCTCGGCTGGAAAACGGCGCGATTGCTCCCGTCACATGATTGTATGCCCCTACGCCAATGACGCTTCTCGCCGTAACCGGCATCGTAATCGTCGTATCCTCTTCCGGCACCAGGAAATATGTATTTCCTCTGCCAGATACCGTCCCCGTCATCCAAATGTCATATCTCCCACTGATCAGATCCTCCCCCTGCAAATAAATTCTCCATAATCCAGGCGATACCCGATCTCCCGAAAAAAGATTGATAAAAATCGTAGAGGATGCCGAGTATGGGTTTGGTTCTCCAAAATAAATCAACACCTGCGTTCCATCAATCGCCGTCTGAAAAATACCGCTTCCTTCCCGTACGAATCCTGTATTTTGCCCATTGGGCGCTCCTACATTAATATACAACCGATCTGCATATTCCTTCCATATCTGAAACATCACACTCTGCCGGTTTTCTCCGACATGAATCTCAATCTCTTTCCATTCTCCTGCCGTCAAAACACCTCCCGCATGTCGTCCGGCTGTTCTCTCATTCCCGGCCGCTACTACGATTGAATTGATCCAGCGCCGGCTCCAGTCATCTATATATGTTTCAAATAAGGACTGCCCATCATGTCCTCCAATATTCGTTCCCATACTGATGTTGACAGCAACGGGTTTCGTGAGTTCTCTGGCTGTTTCGATGATATATTTTAACGCACGCATGACGGAGGTCGTTTTCGTAAATCCGTATCCTTGATTCTCCGTCAGTTTTACCACAATGAGCTCCGCTTCATCCGCCACGCCTCTGGACGATCCATCGCTTCCTCGCCCATTTCCTGCCGCGATGCCCGCCACCTGCGTGCCATGTCCTAGGATATCCCGGCTGGGTACTATCCGATAAGCCGCCTCCCTCCCTCCTGTTTGCGATGCCTGAATCGCAGCCGTAATCTCTTCTTTGGTATAGGTCTCTCCCAAGGTCTGGTCCCATAATGCCGCGATCCGACTCTCCCCTTCTTCTGTAATAAATGCAGGATGAAGATAGTCGATCCCCGAATCCATAATTCCCACACATGTCCCTCTTCCATGCAATCCAAAAGTCTGCGGCAACTGTACTGTAGTGACACATGATTCCCGAAGCGCTCCCAGGTCTGATGGCAAAAGTGCCTTGGGTTTTTCCACGTATTCCACCTGAGCCCACGTGGAAATCTCTTCAATTTCTTTACGACTGAGTACCAGAATGGCATATTGTTCTGTCAACTTCTCACCATATACCCCCGGCAGCCTTTCCAGAATATCCTCCAACTCCCCATGATATCGGATAATTACCTCAAAACGGGATACTTCCTGCATATACCCGATACGAAGTTCCCCCGTCTCCAGAAGCTGCTCTGACGACAGACTGATCGCAGCCACCAACTCGCTGTCAATATTACTGCGCATAGTTATCTCATACTCCCGGTTTTCTACGATTATATGCTTCTTTTTCTCGTAAGATGCCATAAGAAGCTTGCGAAAAACACGCATTTGTTTCTCGCAAGCTTCTGCTAATATCACTATTTACGTCGGCTCCACCTTGGAAAAGCATACTCTCCTCGATAATTGGAAGCATTATAGTGCGGATATTTCACTGGACAATATTCCAGTTCACCCGTTGGCGCTTCTCCGTCCTGCGTATAGATATACATCTTTTTCTCGTCCCAGAGAACTATCTCATCGCGGCAATCCCCCGTCAGATCCAGCACTTCCGCGCACAGATCCGGATGTCCGTCATCGGGAAATGTCACAACGCGCTCTCCCTCTCCGTCAATCATGCCTCCCAGACGCACGTTTCCATTGAGAAGAATCAGCTCTGTTCCATCTCCCTTCCAATTCACCGGAGCAATAATGTTTCCGTTGCTGCCCGGCTCCTGGTGCCAGATTTCTCTCCCTTTGCTGTCATAAAGATACAGGATTCCCTGATTTCCCCAATACGTCGTAGTACAGATCTCAAGACCCGATTGCTCCGGACAGTAATTTCCCGTGCTGATCCGCTGACCATGTCCATTGACATCCCGTACCAGGATGTGCCCCTGCCGATCTACGATCATGAATCCTTCCCATCCGGAAACCATCGCTAATACATCTTCTTTTTCCGGATCTATCGGACCATACAAAATCTCATCCGTATGATCCCGATGAATTGGAAGTTCCCACAGCAGCTCTCCATCCGCAGAAATCATGTTATAACAGCTGAAAATCTCTTCCCTGCCATCTCCGTCAAAATCATAGGAGAACGGAAAATGCCCCGTATTGTTATGTGTGAATTTCCACTGCAAACACAAGTCCTGATCATAGATATACAGACGACTGTACCGGTCTTTCACAAGAATCTGCGAAGGTCTCTCATGCCCCGCTGTATTCACAATACGAATCGCATCCACGTTGAGATGATGAAACGCATGCTTTCCAAACTCAATTCCACACAATTTGGATGCCTCTTCTTCATGAATCGGTGTCCACGCTTTCTTTTTCACGCTGCCATCTCGTCCATCCAGAATCATCAGATGAAAATCCCTGGCCAGGATTACCTCGTCTATGCCATCTCCGTCAATATCATAAATCTGAAACGGCAGATCCGCCGTCAGATACTGATGATCCTTTATATCCGAAGGCTCCCCCATCTGCCACAATACCTCTCCGTTCTCTACGCTGACAGCAGTCAGACAGCTGATATTGGCATATCGGTCTTTGAATACGCGTTTCTGGTGCTGGGCCATGACAAAAAACATCTCCTCGGTTCCGGTCAGATGTCCAAAACGAATCTGCCGCCCCGCTCCGAAGTTCGATAGATCGATCACCTTCCAAAGCCTTGGCTGCGGATACCGTGCTCTTTTCTTTGCCAGCCGCACTCCTGTTTCTGCACGTTCCTGCGCCAACCTCTCTATTTCCTCTTCTTTCATGGAAACCGAAACGTCCGTATACTGCGCAGGCATATAGGATGCCAGTGCAATACTGCCCCATGAATAGGATGCATCATGTGTCCATAGCATCTCCTGTCCGTTGATTCGCACCAAAATCTGTTCTCCCTGAAGTTCTACCTCCAGAGTATAGAATTGTTCGCAGTCGAAGGCGCATTCTGCCTCGCATAATATCTTCTGTTCTGCCTTGCAAACCTGAACTAGCTGCACTTTCTGCTGATACATCCATACTGCATAATGCATCAGGCTGGTCTGATAACGAACCAAGATCCCTGCCGGTTCCTGCAGCGATAAACGCCGCATCTGAACAGAAACCCGATAGTCTTTCCAATCCTTGTCTCCTGCCACCAGCGTGGGGCAGGAGACATGTTCGCCGGGTTCACTGAGGCGCATCTGCTCCATATAATGCTTGCCATCCTGCTCCGTGATGATCCAGGAGGGCCCTCTATAAGAGGACCCCGTAATCGGATCATACCAGCCGCCCTGATAACCCTGTGCCGGATAATAATGGTATTCTCCCATGGCGGAGTGATCCGGATCATAGGGAAACGCCCCAATCGAAAAGCCTAAAAAATCGTCCCGCCAAATTTCTTTCATAATCGCATACTCCTATTCCTGATATGAGGTATTATACCATTCCGTATACAGATCCATCCACACCTGACCGCCAGCGTCCTTCCAGCCCTGTACGTACTCTTCCCAAGTGTCGTCCAGATTGACCTGTCCCATGATGACCTGATCCCGGTATTGTGCTACATATGTGTCCAAATCGTAATCCGCCAGCTCACTAAAGACAGGCGACGACACATACAGAGAATCGTTTGTCCCATACTCTTCTGACAGCTTTAACTGATCCATGGCATCTTCGCCCCAGGACTGCGTTAGGATTGGCAGCAACTGTTCATCCACGTTGGATTTCTGGTGTCCCAGAGTAAGGAACCGCCACGCCCAGTTGATACCTACACGATCCTCACGAATGACCAAGGTTCCATCCACCATGTCATAGTCCCATCCTTCCACGCCGGCATGGACATAAACAGATCCCTCATCCGTCTCTGACCAGTCATACAGCTTCAGTATCGCCTCCGGGTGTTCACAGTCTATGGTAATACCGATATAATGCCGTACCGGTGTAGGATATACATACTGCGACTGCCCCGATCCATCCACACGTTCCGGTGGGGTCAGCGGATACAGATTATCCCGCATCTCATTGAGTCCCGACAAGGACCAGAATAGATTCAATACGCCAAACTTGCCATTTCGGAATTCTTCTTCCGTCTGCGTCTGTGTTTTCGTGATATAATCCGGCACAATAATTCCATCTGCATAGCACTTCGCCAGAAATGCCAGGTAATCCTTATACCCATCCAGAATGTAATTCGGGGTGACCTGTCCATCGATCACCTTCATGCTGGCCGCATCGAACGCATCCAGAAAAAGCATGCCCATATATCGTTCCGCCACGCTGTCCCTCGCGGTGCCGCCCGTACAGCTGGATAAGCCATACGTGTCATCCTGCCCGTTTCCATCCGGGTCCGAATACGTAAAAGCGTACAGCATGTTGTAATAATCGTCCACCGTCTTCAAGTCCGCGGGATCGATTTCCAACGCGTCCATCCAGTCCTTTCGAGCATAGGATATGTAGGGTGTGGTATCATACCGCACAAAGGGAATCCCGTATATCTTTCCATCCACCTTAGAGTATCCCCAGTATTCCTCGCTCACACCGGACATCAGGTTCGGGTAATCCGTTTCGTTCAGCATGCCATCCAGTTCCAGCAAAAGACCACCCTGTGCATATTGATAGTACAAGTCTTTAGACAATTGTACATAGTCCGGCAGCTCTCCGGATGACATGATGGTTGACACCTTACTGGCATAGTTGGCGCTCTCGCTGATCAGTGTGATATCGAGGTTATTCGCCTCACGTACATAATTGATGTAAGGATTATCGTTTACATCATAACCTTCCGTATCCACATTAATCTGGCACAAGAACGTAAGCGCTATGGGCTCATCCTCCGGAACACCCGCTGTCGAGTTCTCCTCCGCCACGCTTTCCACCTGTGAAGGAGTCTGTGCCGAAGATTCTTCTCCCTCTTGACCGCAGCCAGGCAGCAACCCCAGCGCCAAGATCACGATCAGCATCCACGCCCACATCTTCTTCATCATAATACCGCTCCTTTCTGTTTAGAAATGAATTTATCCTTTCACTGAACCGACCATCACGCCTTTGACAAAATACTTTTGCAGGAAGGGATAGACGATCAGAATCGGCAGTGTAGAGGCAAAAATGGTCGCCGACTTCAGTGACATCGTCGGCATCCACCTGGCAGACGCATCCTGAAACATGTCCTGTGTCTGCCCCGCTGCTACAATATCATTCAAATATACTTGCAGTGGTTTTTTGGTAGATGTATTGATATAAAGAATACCATCCATCAATGCATTCCAGTGATACACCGCAATAAATAACGTGATCGTAGCAATGGCAGGCATTGCAACGGGAATCATCAGCCGCAGAAAAATCACCAGATCATTGGCTCCATCTATCTTCGCAGATTCTTCCAACTCTGCTGGAACAGCTCTAAAAAAATTAATTAGTACGATAACATTAAAGGTGTTAATCATATTCGGAATGATTAGCGCCCAAATCGTGTCAATCAATCCCGTGTAACGCACCACAAGGTATGTCGGAATCATACCTCCATTAAATAACATAGTAAAAATTAAAAACAATGTCAGCCATTTTCGGCCTCTCAAATAGGGACGAGAGACTGCATATGCTAAGGCACTGGAGAATACGACGCCCAACGCTGTCCCCGCCAGCGTTCGAATCACAGAGACCTTGAGTGAAGAATAGAAGCGGGCATGGGACAATGTAACTTCATACGCCTCCAGCGAAAAACCCTGCGGATACAAAATCATCGTTCCCTCTCGTACTTGGTCCGGATCGCTGATGGAAACAATAAAAATATAATAGAATGGGAAAAAGCAGAGTATCGCAAACAAGGTCATCACGGCATAACTCAAGATCACCACGCCGTCCACAGTGCCTCGAATATGTTTCTTATGCATAAAGACACCCCCTTACCATAATCCTTTATCCGCAACTTTACGACTGATCGCATTACAGGAAAGGATCATCACGAAACCGATGACGGATTGGAACAGTCCGATCGCCGTTGTCAGGCTAAAGCGTCCGTTTCCTATTCCCAGTCGATATACATAGGTACTGATGACATCTCCCGTACTATATACAGCGCTGTTCGCCAGCACATAAATCTGTTCAAAACCCACGTTCATGATCCGGCCAATGTCCAAAAGCAGCATCACTACGATCGTTTCGGAAATGCAGGGCAATGTGATATAGCGCATCGACTGCCACCGGCTGGCTCCGTCGATTCTGCCCGCCTCATACAGCGTCGGATCAATTCCCGTAATGGCTGCCAGATAGATAATCGTACCATACCCCGCCTCTTTCCAGATATCCGAGATCACCACGATACCCCTGAAATATTTGGGATCGCTGAGAAAGAAGATCGGTTCGCTGCCAAACAACTGAATGATTTGATTCACAATGCCTTCTGTCGGATTCAAAAAGGTGATGATAATACTTCCAAAGACCACCCAGGAAACAAAATGCGGCAGATAAATGATGGTCTGCAATACCCTTTTATACCGATCCGACAGGATTTCGTTCAGAAACATGGCAAACAGAATCGGTATCGGAAAATAGAAGATCAGTTTGTATATGTTGATGATCAACGTATTCCAGACCAGCTGCCAGAAATTTCTGTGCTCAAAGAATATGTACTGAAAGTATTTCAGGCCGACAAATTCTCCGCCGAATAATCCTCCTTTCATATCGTATTCCTGAAACGCCAGCGAGAGTCCCGCCATCGGCAGATACCGATAAATCAAGAACCAGATAAATCCCGGCAGAATCAATGCGTACAACCAGCGATCCCGCAGCAGATCCACGCCCAGCTTATGCCAATACTTTTTTCCTTGCTTCACTATGACCACCCTCCTATTTTGTACTTCCGTTTCTCTGCCCTTATCATATATCAGTCGCTGATAAAAGAAAATAAACAAAACCGTGTTTGGCGTTCACAAAACCGTGCAAACCGCTTATTTTTATTTCTATCCTCCCAGAAATGTTGTATATTATACACAGTCAAAGGAAAGGAGGTCTCTCAATGCGTCGTCCGCGTACACTTAAATCCAAACTGTTTCTACTCTTTATACTTTCCATACTTTGCTGCAGCCTTTCTGCCATGGTTTCTCTCTGGATTTTGCAGCGACAATCCAATCACCTGCTCTATCAGTCCACCTCAGAGACATTGAATTACAGTGCAGATCGATTTCATACCACACTGGAATCTATTGAAGGGCTGGTCAACCTGCTCCTCTCCGATGATTCTTTTCTGTATCAGCTGCGAATATGGCAGCAGGCCCCCGAAAATACTGCCGCGACCTCTTTTCTGCTCGGTTCCCTCTCCAACTATTCTAATATCAGTCCTTATATTTCTTACATCTGTTTACTGCAGGGAGATCAGATGATTCGCTATTCCCGTTATTATCCAATCGCCTCCATGATCAGTGCAGATTCCCGGGATGAACTGTCTTCCCTCGCCCATGAACATGCCGGTGCCATCTGTTGGTCTGTATTAGAAGAAGATCCGGATGGACTTTTCTTGAGTCGTCTGATCCGTCGAGTCGATGGATTCGATCTGCAGGAATTAGGCGTCCTGACTGTCCGTATCAATATGCCTCGCCTCCTGAAGGACTTGGCCGCTCCCAGCCATCATCTCTCCCCCAAACTCTTCTTGGTCTCTTCTGACTCCTCCGTCCTATTTTCAAATGTATCGGATACCCGTTCCATCCTTCCTGCACTCTCCCGTTTCACGGAACCCTATGGTATCCTCCGTTGGAATGGTGTCCCTTATTTTATCATCTCACAAGACACAGGCTTCTTGGATCTCCAATATTATTACATGATTTCCTATCAGTCTGTAGATACTACCACCCATATGCTCTATCTTTCCTCCCTCCTGATCATTCTCCTCTCTTCCCTCCTGATTACTTTTGTTGGATATCGGATTCTGCAGGGAATCACTGTCCATTTCCATACGCTGAGTCAAAAAATGAACGCCTACAGCCTGGGGCACTTTGATCCGCCCGACGTGGGATTTGACTATTCCCATCGGATAGATGAACTCGGCACAGCACATATCCAGTTGGATACCATGGCCCATAGAATCCAGTCCCTGATCAATGACAACTATGTGAAACAACTGCTGATTCGAGAGGCGGAACTCAAGGAATTACAGTATCAGATTCATCCTCACTTCCTGTATAACACTCTGGAATCCATCAACTGGTACGCCAGAGCCGCCAATGAACCTCATATTCCCCGCATTGTGTATGCGCTGGGCTCTATCCTGCGTTGCAGTCTGAACAGTTCTCCTCTCTTCTCTTTTCAGCAGGAAATCGATCTGCTGCGTAATTACATCACTATTCAGGAAATCCGTTATGAGGATCGGTTACTCTTTTCCCTGGAAGCTCCACCCGAAGCCATGCAGTATGAGCTGCCCAAAATGACACTGCTTCCTCTCGTGGAAAACGCGATTCGTTACGCCGTGGATGAAAATGTGGATCCCTGCCATATCTGGGTAGATGTCAATCTCCTGCCCGCGGAGATCCATATTTTTGTACGCAATACGGGATCCTGTTTCGAAGAGGGGATTCTGGAAAAGAAGGATCCCATAAAAAAAGAGTCCCATGGCTTTGGCATCGGACTCCATAACATTCAGCAACGAATTAAGTTAACCTATGGCCCGGAATATGGCCTAACTGTCTACAATCAAGAGGAGATGGCCGTGGTAGAAATTCGCCTTCCCCGCAAACCTTATACTGGAGGAAATGAAAATGTTGAAATGCATGATCGCAGATGATGAAAAGATTATTCGAGAGACCATCGCTACCTTCATCGACTGGGAGGCTCTGGGATTACGCCTCATCGGCGTCTGCAAGGATGGGTTGGAAGCCTTCGACCTCATCATGGATGAAAGTCCCGATATCAGCCTGATCGACATCCGCATGCCCGGTCTCTCTGGACTAGAACTCATCGAACGAGCCGCCTCCATTGACCCGAACATGAATTTTATCATCCTGTCTGGTTATGGTGAGTTTTCCTATGCCCAGCAAGCCATGCGTTTCGGAGTGCGACACTATCTGCTGAAACCCTGCAGTCCAGCCCAGATTATTGATGCTATGCAGAAGACGATCGAGGAGCATAAGGAACGCAAACGTCTGCACGAATTAGAGAATCATGAAAGCCTGCGGCAGCATCTGTTTCGAACAGTTCATGAATATGCGGTTATTCTGTCTTCTCATCCCGAGCGAAATACCACGATCCAGGAAAAGCTCTTTTCTCTGATGGGCCTGTATTCCGATCTGGATTTTCAGCAGGCGATCGTGATTCATTTCCTAACGTGGATGCATCACGAGCTCTCCTATTCGCCCGGTTCACCACTCTCTCAGCAGCTTTCCACCATCCGCAAGGCTGTGACCACAGAAGAAATCCAGTCACTGGTCCAGAATTATCTCCATCATCTTCCTGCCTCACTCCCCACCTCCGGACATCTCCCCAAGGAATTCATTCTAAAGTGCATTGATTATACCAAAACACACTATGACGATCCCTGTCTCACGCTGAAATGGATTGCCGAGAACCATCTATTCATGAACGTGGATTATGTCAGTAAACAGTTTATCAAACAGACCGGCGAGCGGTATTCTCATTTCTTGAACCGGATTCGCATCGATCATGCCAAGGAACTGCTCTGTCGCGGCAATCTGACCTTCTATGAGATCGCACAGCGCGTCGGTTATGGAAATAACCCCCAGTACTTCAGCCAGGTCTTCAAAAAGATAACCGGACAAACCCCTACTGCCTTTGTACAGTCTTTATAATCAGACTTTCTCCGCTAGCTGTCCATTCTCCAACAGAAGCACACGATCATACTGGCTGGTCAATCCGTCCTTGATGCGATGAGGAATCGTCAACAGGGTCAGATCCTGCATTTCCAATAGTTCCTGCTCAATCTCATTGGCAGTAGCCACGTCGATGGCAGATACCCCTTCATCCAATATCAGAAATTGTACCCCGCGAATCATTGCACGAGCCAATGCAATGCGTTGTCTCTGTCCACCGGATAATTGGGAACCGTTTTCTCCACACTGTCCCTCTAGTCCTCCTGAAACTGTATCCAAGAAACGATTTACACCGCTGACATGCAGCGCCTCCTTCACGCTTTTCTCTGAGAACTCCTCTCCCAGACATATATTAAACCGAATCGTGTCATGAAACAGAAACGTATTCTGATGAATCACCGTCACCAACTTCTGCAGCTTATGTACATCCAGTTCGTGGAGTTCCATCCCATCATAGCAGATCATCCCTGTATAACTGGCATAATAACCGCTCAATAGCCTGATCAGCGTGGACTTTCCGCCTCCACTGGCGCCTATAATGGCAACCTTTTCTCCCCTTTTTATCGTGAAATCCAGATGCTCCAGCACCGGCACTCCCTTCGTGTATTGAAAAGAGAGATCTTTCACTTCTATACGCTGTTCGAACGTCGGAGCAATCCTTCCCGCAAATTGTGTTCCTTCCTTATCATCTATAACCGCCAGCATCTTCTTTACATCTGACCGAATACTCAGTAGAAGCGGGATGACTTGCGCATATAACGTCATGCAGCCATTCAATTCCGCAAACAACGTGATAAACATTACCAGGACTCCAACCGTTATATTGCCGCGCACGGCCATGCTGCCCGCAATAAAAAAAGAGACAAACCATATGACCTTTTGTAATACCTGAGACACATTTTCAAGGAAAGAAACGGTAACCTCCATCTTATAATCCGCTGCCGCCAGATTATGATTTGCTTTTGCAAATCTTCTGCGAAATGGCAAGAATACACCAAACGCCGCAATAGTTTCATGCGCATTCAATGTTTCCTTCAAATGAAACGTCATGACGGCATCTTTTTCCAACTTGGTCATCAACTGCGTGCTTAGCCGCTTATTAAAATACAAAGGGGCTGCTATGGAGGGGAGCGCACAGATCACAGAAAGCAAAGCAAGCCATGGATTATAATACATCATGATCCCCAAAACCGCAAGCGCCATCACACCATAACCGATTAGTATAAAAACCGGTTTTGTGAGATTATTGGAAATGGTAGACGCATGGCTTTTGATAAAGCTCATCTGCTCCGATGTATCTCTTTCTCGAAAATGCACCTCATCCTGTCTCATGATACCATCATATAAATCATTCCGTATGTCTTCTTCGAAACGGACCTGAAATCGTTTTTGCGTCAGCGCATTCAAGAAATACAGCAGCGCGGCAGTAATCACAATACCGCCAGCCCAAAATAGCTGATGATAAAATCCTGTAAGATCCCCCTGCGTAATCCTATCAATCATTTGCTGTTCCATCATAGCAACAACAGGTGTGGATAATCGTGCCAGAACACTAATCCCCAACGCTATTACCGCCAGTCCAAGATTCCGTTTGAAATATCGAAGCATGATCCGTGTCTCCCTTCGTTTTTTTTCATTCTAGTATATCACCTTCTGTTTGTCAACGAATTCTCTGACTTTTTCAAGTTTGTCTTGCCTCTTCTCTTTGTATCCGCTATAATAAAACTATACCTATTTCTGAGGAGTGTGATCAAGATGCGTTTGTTAAATCTCTGTTTTCCTGTCAGCACGATCTCCAAAGGTGGTAATCTGACTTCTCTGGTAATCTCTCTGGCAGTATACATCGTTACTGCTGCTGTTTTGCACATTGTCATGGGATTCTTTACCTGGATGCCTCTCATAGGCTGGATCTTTCGTCTCATCCGTGGAATCACAGATACCTACTGCCTGCTTGGCGCCTTGTTATCTGTGCTTCACTATTTTCGAATCGCTGAATCTGACAGAAACTGAAGAACCTGTGAAAAAGTAAGATTACACTTAGACAGTGTCCCATAAGTAAGTAAAAAGAAATTTGGTCGGAACCGGCGTGTGAGATTACACCGGTTCCGATTCATTTAGGAATTCCCTTCCAATCTTCAAAGAATGTGAATTTGCCCTACATAATGAAATACATGTCGATTGGTACCCGTTTTCTTCCATTCTCTCTTACCGGGCTATGTACCACACCCCCAATCCCAAGTTCCTTGAAGATCTACCTAATAAAATTCGAAGTTGACGTGAATCTATCAGTACATTTTAAATACCTTCATCAACAGAAATAATTACTCCCATTTTTCATTTTAGGAAAAGACTAAAAAGACCTTACACAAAAAGAGGTGGCGAATGCTCTTGGAATCAATCGCCGCATGATAACCCGTGATGAAAACGGGCTTCCCTTTCTTCGTACCAAAGAAGCATATAGAAAAATAGCCGATTTTTTCGATATCGATGTAAACTACCTATTAACCGAAGATGATAAGTTTGTAGTCAAAGCATCTGAGAAATATGATTCACACGGTATAAAGTAGTAACAGGAGCTGATTGATGGAATGTCCGGTCTATTTACCGAATGGGTCACGTAACTATCCGTACCACAAAGAAGGTGGATGTATTGTGCTGATTCGTTCAGAAGAAATATACTAAAAGGAAAACCGTATCGTAAAAAGCTGCGAAACAAGGAATACGCTGAAGATTGCCCGTGAGCTGGGTATCTTTGTTCACCTTATCAATTCATTTCCGTTTACTGTACATTATCGGTGAGTACAGTCATGGATTCCTCCGGCCGGTCACAGAACACAGTTACTCTTGTTCTGCCGCCATAGGTGCAGGTGTAAAGCACCAGATCATGTCCGCTGTTCTGTACTGCCTCGACCTCGGTTGGAGCAAGCGTATCCATAGCAACCACCTCATAAATATTTTCTATACCGTCCATATCGGTGAAAAACACAGTATCGCCAACCTCAAGCTGCGAGAGCCGTCCAAAATGATTTTTATAGTTATGGGCGGCAATCACCAGATCGTCTGTCCTAGAAGAACCAAACTGACGGCATGGGGCGATTTCTAATCTGTTATAATCCCATTCTGACATGACCGGCAGTTCCAATTCCAAATCAGGGATAGAAAGGTATCCCACATATCCATAACCTTCGATCTCTGTAATGGGTAGTTCCGGAGCAATCGTCTCAGACGGCATGGTTTCCTCCGATATGGTTGGAGTTTCCTTTTCCCGAATGATATTCTGCACATCACTTAACATGTTCTCGGCTTCCCGCCCAGCCTGTGCATCCTCATACCGGTTATACAAGAAAAAGGACAATGCTGAAAGAATCAGCACCGTCCCTACGATTACAAAGACAATGCCCATTTTTTTAGGCATGTTCGTTCTTCCGTTTCCTCAGAATCACAATCACACCGTATACGATGAGCGCAAGGCCGAGACCACTCAGCACCGGGATTGGCCAGTTGAACTGACCGGTCTGAATCAAAGACGCTGTATTGGTTACGGTCACAACTCCATTCCAATAAGAATAAGAAGGTACATAACCCTTAGGGATATTCGTTTCGATGATCTGCCAGTTTCCATGACCGTCCAGATTATGCCATGAATAGGACCAGTTGTTCCATTCACCCAACCAGACAGATTCAATGGCGGTATCGCCGTCGTATAATGTAACCTTCACAGAGTCGGGTCTGTCTCTACCATTATCATCCCATTTTTTCACGACAGCAAGATCCACAGGATACACCGGTTTATCTGGATCAGTTGGGTCGTCTTTCTCTGTATTAGTAATCGTTGTCGTGTTGCCTTTGGTGGTGTAGGTTACCTCGTAATCACTCGGTACATCAACCTCAATTACGCTCCAGCTGTAATCATCATCCAGTCTGTCCCAGGTATAAGCCCAGTTGTTGGACTGGCTCAGTTCTACCTCGTCGTATCCTTCGCCATCCCGGAGAAGCTGGACTGTTACGCTATCCGGACGACCATCGCCGTCGTCCACCCAAACCTTGCGGACGGTGAGCATGGTATCGTCATCCGGGGGAGGGGTAGGATCGTCGAAGCCCTCCACTACAAAGACCCACTCCACTTCGCCGATGCGGTTAGCATACTCATTTCCCATTGTGATGGGGACACTCAGTTCCACATCTAACTTGAGGGATTCGCCTTTGCGGATCGTACCCAGACACACATTTTCCGCAAGGCCGCCCGGCTCATCGGGAGAAACGTTATAAATTTCCTCCGTGCCGTTCTTCACCGTCATGGAAAGCTGGGAGAGAAAGTCGTGCATATACGCAAGCTCAGAGGTCTCTCCACGACGTTCGTCATTGCGAAGTTCCTCTAAAACCTTATCGCTGATTGGGGTTCCGGCTTCATCGTGGAGGACCGCCCGCAGATAAACTTTGATATAGTCGCAGTCATCGGATTTATTCTGGATGGTGACTTCTTCGCTACGGCTATCACCGGGCATAATGCCCTTGAAATTGTCGAACAGATCGCTGTCTGTATAAACGCTGCCCGGTTCAAAGGCAATGAGTTTTCCGTCCTCGAAGCTGACGGAGGACTCCGCCGCAAGAGCCGTGGAAGACAGCCCCGTAACCATCATCATTGCCAGCAGGAACGAGAAAGCTTTTGTGATAAAATGTTTCCGTTTCAATTTCCCGCACCCCCTTAGCTAAGTGTTTCCGGGTCTACGCCCCATGCTTTAACAACTGCTTTTGTACCGTCAGCATCAACGCCCTTTGACTGTATGGCCTCAGCCATGACTTCGATGACCTGCCTGCCTCCATCGGCATCCGTGTAGGAGCCGGTCAGGCTGATGCTGCCGATCAGATCACTGGCAGGTTTTTGGCCGGGTTCCACCGGCTGCGTATAATAGTAATACTCGCCATTTTTCACCCAGCCGATTCCCAGCGTGAAACCAGGCACATCGGTAATACCGCCGATGTGCTGTCCGGCATCATTCACCCGGTAGGATACCAGCTTAACACGGATATAGGCATCCGTATCGCCGGTATTGGTTACATTGACGTCGCTTTTTGTCCTACCGTCAAAATTCTCTGTTACCTGACAGGTCACATAAGAAGGCTTAAATGTATTGTCCACAGGGTTTGATTTCGTGCTCAGAAATGCCAGCGTTCCAACTACAGTCACCGCTGTAATCAGCAGGAGGGAAAGGAGCAGCACATGAGCTTTATGTCGATTGTTTCGCTTTCTTCGCATTAAATGACGTGGTTTATAGTTGCGATTATGATTCATCCTTTTTCCCCTCCTTCCTTAGTTCTGTGTGCCAAAAATGTTCTTGATAACCTGGCTGAATCCATTGAGCCAGTAATCTTCGGTCTTGTTGTTTGTGCAGGTGATGCTGCCGGAAGTGTTGTCTTTGCTCAAATCAACGGCTGCACCCTCAGCGCCGCTGTAACGCCAGCTCCAGCCGCTGTCCTCCGAGATGGTGTAAGTGCCGACAGGCAGCTCATAAATGGTTTTGCTGTCGTTGCCAACAACGGTGACCTCGGAATACTTTTTACCATCTTTCATCACTGTGAACACATAGGGTTCGCCGGCTGCACCGCCGGTTTTTCTGACAGTGAGCTGACAGGTGTTAATGTGCAGCAGAAATTCCTTATCCTGCGGGAGCGTACAGGTCTCTCCACTGCAAACCGTATGCAGGAAAGCTGTGTCTTCACTTACATCGGTCTGTCCGATCTTCACGCCTACATCCACAGGAACATCCTGCTTGGTATTGATCTTACCATCTGCCACCTTGGACGCATCCGGAGTAAAGGTCAGTGCAAGTTCAGGGGCACCGCCCATCTCAATTGCGTCTGCTTCGGTCTGACCGTGGAACCATTTGGTTTCCGCCAGATTTGCGTTCAGTTCAATATCAGCAGGAACTGTATCACCATACCATGCTTCGCTGTCCTTAAAGGTCAGTTGAGGTTTATAGACTTGGATATTCCTTTCGTCTATACCTTCCTTCTGGGTGTATGTCCCCTGCGTTTTAGGTGCCACCGTCACAGAAATGCTGTAGGTGGTATCCTCACGCAAATCGGTCAGATCGGTTACTACGTTTCCCTCTGCATCCTGATAGCTGACCGTAATGTCCACATATTCCGTCTGCCAGCTTTCCAGACCATAGTTTTCATCAGGTTTGCTCAAGTCAAGCTCCACATTGCCCACCTTTGCAATTGCACCAAATTTGATTTCATCTGCTGTAAGACCTTCCGTAAGGTATACATCTTTATCCTGAGCTGTTACGGTGACATCCTTGATGAGCACATCCACCTGGGGACGTTCAAAGGTAAATACAGGACGGGTGGAGTTAATGTTTTCATATACACCAGCACTGGTATTGGTATAAACATCGTTGCCTCCCAGAAAGCCATCCTTAGGAAAAACCTTGAAGGAGATTACCAGCTTGTTGCCGTGGTAGCTCATCTGTCCATCCTCCGTTATAGTTCCGCACCAGTTTTCGCTGAAATCAAAGCCGGTGACAAATACCCCTTCTCCGTGGTTTTCCACATGAGCGCCTAAAGCATCAGCGTTCTTCTCCCAGTTGTTTTCCCCGATATACTTGTAACTCTCCAAGGTGATGTTGCTGTCTACCGTACCGCCCTCCGGCAGCTGGAACTGGGGCGCTATGATATCTCGGATGTCTGTTTCTGCCCCCAGTGTAGTGGATGAGCCGCCCTGATGGATTTCCTCAGAAATCTGCTGAAAAATATTGGCTAAGGTATTGCTGTCTGCGGCGGAAAGATAGTAGCTGGGTGATCTTGGCGTACCATTGTTGGAACACACTGACTGCATATACAGGTTGATCAAACGGTTGGGATTTCTGGTGTCAATACCTTCTTCCGTAGCATCCGCACCCGCAAAGATACCTATCGAATAGACGGTCACACCGGCATCCTTCAACTGTCCAGCCTGATTTACCGCATCGTCTGCCACATCCTGTTCAAAACTGCTCCAACCGGGTGTTCCATCGGTAAAAAGAATCACCACTCTTTGGCGTTTTTCTCCCTCTGGAACCGGATTGGCGTCCAGGATGCCCTTTGCCATTTCCAGACCGAAGTTTGGATAGGTAGCACCGCTGGCATCCAGCTCCTCGGCAGAAGCCACGACATTGTTATAACCTTCGACGGTGCTTATGTCCTGAAGTGCCTCGGCATAGTGAGCACTTGCGTTTCTGCTATAGTTATACTGCTCTGCACCGACAAATACTTCCGTATTTTCATAAGCAGAATAATTTCCTGAGGTATACGAGCCTGTTGCAAAGCCCACCATAGCAATGCGGTGGTCCACATCATCCTCGTTTCCGGCTACTCCGTCATTGCCGGCGGCTTTTTTTCTTACCTGTTCAATAAAGTTTTCTACAGAGGATGTAAGAGCTGCCAGACGGGTGGTCGACCCTCCACCCACTGTATCCATGTGGTAAAGGACCTTGTCATTAAACTGCGTATTATCTCCAACAGACGTGCCGATAACAACTTTTTGTCCATTCGCCTGATAGTAATATTCATAGCTGGCATCTTCATCTGACTCCACAGCCACATACAGGGGGCTATATTGACCGAAATTGGGTACGCTGTCACGACCCTCACTTTCCGCAATCACCGTGCCGTCAGGCAATGTATAGGTATAGTCATAGTTTAAGGGGATTATGGTTCTTACATTCCTGTCGACTGTGACCTTTTGATATACACCATCGATCAAGGCATAGAGATTGTCCCTGTTGTGATAGTAGGTATCCTCGGACCAACTCAACAAAGAATCATTCTTCCAGGTGTTAGGACACGCTGTATAGATATACTGCGCAGTTCTATCCACTGAAACCTCCACATAGGAGCCGTCCAACTCATAATAGAGGTTCTCCAGTCCGCCATTGTGACGGACACTAAACAGATATTGGTTTCTTATCATTTGTCCCTGGGTGTATGGCTCAAATACCGTTGTACCCTCGACCGGCATCTCCTGAAGCATGGAACCGGACTGATCCAGCACCAGAACAATGTCTGTCGGAATATCGGTAGTCACCTCACTGATAATCTCTTTGCCGGTGGCGTAGGCTTCCAAAGTGATGGTATAGCTGCCGTCATCATTCGGGGTAGCAGTCTTACTCAGCTTCATTCCGCTGTTCGGATCATCCGCCGCATGGGCAGGAAGTGACAGGGCGGTCGAAAGACCTGCCGAAATCAGCAGTACCAGAAAAAGGAGAAAGGAGAGTGCTCTTGTTTTTTTCATAAATAAATTCCCCCTTTATCCAATCACAGGTTCCCCAAAAGGAGCCACATTAGAATAATTGACCGTAGGATAGATCACTTTGCTGTCTTCCATTTGGTCAGAAGAACCATTGTCAACATCTTCTTCCATGATGACCTGCGGAGCTGACGGCGGCAGCAGACTGTCCAGCTTTTTATTCAGCTGCAAAAATTTCTCATCATCCAAAAGAACTTTCAGTTCTTCATCCGTATAACCTTCCAGAAGATTCCAAAACTCCTCAAGGGTTTCGCAGTCCATCAGTTGTTGGAACAGATTTGCTTTGTTGTGGCAGGGACAGGTGCATCCCTCCATCGTGCAGTCATCGGTACATCCCTCGATGTGTTCCTGTGTTTCCGGAGTAGTATACAGAGGGCAATCATCGGCGTGAACATCATTCTCTGTGCCACAGGTACAACCTGGCTTGGCAGGTGCCTTATACAGAGGACAACCTTCCAAATGGGTTCCGTCTTCGCTGCCACAAGAACAGTTCGGCTTGACAGGTGCTTTATATAACGGACAATCCTCAGCATGGACGTCGCTTGTGCTACCACAGGAGCAGACCGGAGTAGAAACCTCCGGTTGGTCTATTTCTTCTGAGCTTATTTCCTGATAACATTCCTTACTGTGTATATGTTCCTCCAAAACACAGGTCAGCTCTTTTGCATAACAATTCGCATCATGGATATGTCCGACGGATTCTTGCTGCCCGCATACAAGAACACGCTCAACGGTATAACACGCATCTTCGTGCGTATGGTTCTCATCCTCGGCAAGTGAACAGGTCAGTACACTCTGTTCTTCATAACAGCTTTCGTCATGTGTGTGGACACCGTCACCTTCTTCCAAACCGCAGTTTGGTGTTTCTGAAACTGTGTAACACATATCGGTGTGCGTATGCTCTGTTTTCTCACAAACGAGCTCATGCTGAGAAGCTGCTTCTGTTGCAAAGGTTCCTGGAACGCCAAAGATAATCAGCAGTGCAAAACTCAATCCAAGCACAAATGGTTTTTTCGTCATCCTCTATCCCTCCTTATTTCTCTGCAGGCCAGCCCTGTGCTTCCAGAACGTTTTTTCCGTTATTGGCAGTCTGCACCGCCTGAGCACAAATCACAATATTCGCTGTACAGTTCTGATACTCATTGCCCATCTCTGGGGCAAAGTAAACCGTATCAAAGAGAATTTCCGTGGATTCTCCCGGCGCCACTGGCTTGGCATAATAAATATAGCCGTCAAAATCCATGTGCCAGTTTTCGCTGACTTCATAGTCCATCACATCCACTGGCAGTTCCTTATCATCGGCAGATGTGATTTTGGCCTCCACCTTTACACGAATCCAGGTTTCGCTTTCCCCAGTATTCTCGACGCTGACGATTTTGCTGACATCAGCACCGGGCATAATTCCCTTCATCCCTTCTTCTGGGAAATCAACCAAAACACCATCCTTGTTCTGCATTTTTTCTACCACTTTGATATTTACACCGCCGGAGGTAATGACATTGTGAACTGTGTCCTCCGCCGTGAAATACGCAAGAGTGCCCGATACCGCAATGGCAAGACATATCGTGAGTGCTGCGACAAGCAAGATTTTTTTCTTCATACACGTTTCCCCCTAACATATGACCACAGTTCATTATCGTGATCTGTTACTTTTTGCTCTGACTGTAATCAGCCAAAGGAGAATACCCGAAACCGATTTCGGATATTCTCCTTTGGCCGCCTCTCAAGTATGAGGGGCAGCCACAAAACATCAGTTAGAAACAGGCGGGAACAGCGCATTGTAAGCCGCCTGACGGGCCTCCTGGGGCGCTACCCCTTCTCCCTCAAAGCCTTCCGCCTGAATGGCGTAAGCCGTGATCTCGATCTCATAGACACCGTCCACTTTAATCATGCTGGCCTCCACATCGGCCGGAATCTTCACCTCGTCAAAGTAAGTCACAGACTCACCGGGGTTCTTGGGGCTGAGAACTCCAAGGATGACGTAACCTTCATCCAGATCAGCCTTCATGATCTTCGGGCCGACTTCAGTGGTAAACCAGTCGGTGAACATATTCTGAGAATCACTTCCAGTATTAGTATAGTAGCTCGTAATCAGTTCCCGGAAGTCCTCAGAGAGCTGAACCTTCATAAAGGTGTAAGCGCGCTCGCTATCATTGGTAACGGTGATGGTAGGGTCCTTGGGAATCACACGGCTTGGCATCAACTTGGCCTGCTCTTCATCCCATTCAGGCTCGGTCAGTGTGATGTCTACCTTGCCTACGGTAAATGTGTTTGTCTTGTTGTCCGTGTCCGTGAAGTAAGCCAGGGTGCCGCCGATAATCGTTGTAGCGGCCAGAGCGAGAACCACGCACAGGACCAGGATTTTCTTTTTCATGCTTGTTTTCTCCTAATCATTTTAGTTGCTGGTAGGATTTGAGACATTCTCCCATGCCTCAGCTGCTGTAAAGTCCTGACTGTTGTTTTTATGCAGCTGAGAAGCGTAGGCTGTAACAGTCAGTGTAGGCTGGTCAGCTTCGGCTGTCTCCATCATTTCCTTGGTAACAGAATTCTTTACCGTAACCTGGTCGTTCAGAAGAACGCTGTATGCCGTACCCATATTTGCGGTATTGACCACACGATAGTAGACACCTTCAACATTAGTCAGAGCCGTCCAACCGTCAGCCATCTGATAAGTCAGATAGTCGTCGAAGTTTGTAGACTTCTCCAGCTTGACAAACAGGTAGCATTCTTCGCTTCCGGCAAGCACAGTCGCCTTGGGGTCTTTTGCAATGGTGTAACCGGGAACCATCTTGTAGTCAGCACCCGTGGTTTCCTCCAGCGTGATGTCGATATCGCTGGTGGTAAAGGTGTTTTTGACCTGATCGCTCGTAGCCGTCAACCACGCCAGAGTTCCACCGATGACGCAGACGATGACCGACGCCACTGCCAGCAACAGAACCAAAGTTTTCTTTTTCACTCCTTATCCCTCCTCCCTTGTTCATTTGCATAAGATCCAATTCCTTTAGCGAAAAGCTGAAATCCGCTTTCCGCTAAAGGAACAAGAAATCGTTAGTTACCAAAACCGGTTGCATTCCAGATTTCGGAAGCGGTCTTGCCCTCAAATCCGTCTGCCTGAATCGCATAAGCGGTGACAGTGATGCTCTTGTCAGCATAAGTAGCAAGGGTAGCGTTATCCACAGTGCCGGCGATGGTGAAGTTTTCAAACACAGTGACATCAGCTTCCTTGGAAACAGTAGCAGGATCGACCTTGTCTTCGGTGTAAACATAGACACCGTCAGCACCACCAACAGCGACCCAGCCTTTTTCAGCCATCTGATCGGCAACCTTGGTGTCTGCCTCGATTGCAGCGATACCGTTTTCAACCTTTACGAACAGGTAACAGTCCTCGCTATCGGCATCAACATGAACGATAGGGTCTTTGGTGTAGGTGTGTCCGGGCAACAACTTGTACTCGTTAGCCTTAACACGGTCCTCGCTGTCCTTATCACCATTGACATCCACGTCTGTTTCATCCAAAGTGATAGCGACGTTTCCCACGGTGAAGGTGTTTACCACCTGATCCTGTGAGGTTAGATAGGCCATTGTTCCGAGCACAGAGGCAGTTACCAGTAATACCGTACAGAGGCTCAGAAGCAGAGCTTTACTTGTTTTCTTCATAACAGAAAACCTCCTTAAAAATGTTGTATAGGCAGCCTTGCGGCATCACCCTCGTTGTTTGGGGGAAAACTTTCCCCTGTGTCCACCTTTCTTCTCCTCTTTGTCTTTATCATTGGAGGAAAACAGGTCTGGCAGAAAGACCAGCAGCAGTAAAACCGCACCGACGGATATGGCCACATAAATTCCCGGCGGTTTCTGGATATAGTCGGCAAAGTATCCCAACTTGGGGATGGTAAACACCGGGGAGCCGATGACATTTTTATAGTGAACCAGCTTACCATCCTCGGCTTCATTAGCGTCGCCTTTGGTTCGATAACGCAAAGTTTCCGGTTCGTTTTCGTCAGGAACGACCTCCACAATACGGTGGGTCGCCACGGTATCTTCATCCAACAGAAAGGTTATCACATCGCCAGGTTGGAGTTCCCTGTAATCCACATTCTTTACATAGATGAGCGAACCCACATGATATGTTGGTTCCATAGAACCGGAGAGTACTGAAAACACTTGAAAACCCACCAGCCGGACACCCACCAATGCAACAGCCAGTAGGACGGCAATTCCCACGATAATGCTCGTCATAATATTCCAAATTCTCTTAACTGTTTTTTTCATAGAGGCTGTTCACGGTATTCGCCGCCGTCCTTTCCTTCATTTTGTGCGCCGTAAGTTTCCTCCGGCTTTTCTTTTTTCATTTCTGCCTTGATTGCATGAAACGCCATATTGAATACCCGTTCCTCGGCATTCGTATCATCCGACACCTCGCCAGATACGACCTGATGTCTGAACGAATTGAGCAGGACAAACAGTGCATAAAGAGAATGCTTTGCAATCTCTGTCGATTCAAATAATAGCAAAACTTTTTCAGCCAACAGATTTAACTGCTCATGGTATTCCTCCCGTGCATACTTTTCAAAATTCGGGGAATTGTAGTAATATAGGAAGAAACAATAGATATCCCTCATTCCATATTTTGCGATAGAATGTACGGTATTTCTTAAAAGTGCTATCCTTCTCCCTTCTGGCAATATTCAGAACTTCGCTTTCTATCTGTAGGCAATTACTATACAAACTTAAGAAAAACAAAACGATCTCAGCTCTTTATCTTTGCATTCCTTTCGCAGAGTAAGTCACTCACTGACCCAGCCACAGAAGCGAATCGAAACCACCAAAGCAAATTAGTACAGCGGATGAGATAAAACTGCTTTAGAATTAAGCTTTCGCAGAGTAAGTCACTCTATCAAAGTACGGTTTCTATATCGTGAAAATCACGCTTTTTACCTCTCGTTGAAGCCGATATACACAAAAGTATGACTGCGGAAAATCAAAGTCCAACAACCGACAGTTTATTCATGTTGTCCCGCTTAAGGTCCATAGAAGAATGAACATATCGGTCAAGTGTGATGGTCGTATTGGAATGGCCAAGAATCTCGCTGAGCGATTTAATCTCAAATCCTACTTCCACGCAACGGGTAGCGAAGGTATGGCGAAGGGTGTGGAAATGAACACCCTCCAGGCCACAATTTTGGGTATAACGTTCCATCCGGTATTGCAGTGTTCGAGGCTCCATATAATCAGAAGTACCAGTGAGAATAAACGCGGCCGGGCTTTTGGGATACATTTTCTGACAAAGCTCAACCATGTAATTACTGATGGGAATCGTCCTGATGGATGCAATGCTCTTTGGACTTCCAATTACTATTTTTGTTTTTGCTTTCCGACACTGATCCATGTCCTTTAGTCTCTGCATTGTCGATAAGATTTTTATTGTATAATCCTTTAGAGAAATATTCTCCCATCGGAGGGCACACAGTTCTCCGATACGAATACCTGTCTGTAGAGCCAATAAGACGCCGAACTTGCACTCGTCCAATCCCTCCAAAAGATAAGAAACAAAACGATTCTGTTCCTCGCGGGTCAGAATACGCATTTCTTTCTTGTTTTCCTTTGGATAGACAATATCTACCCTTGGAAAAGTATCCGGAAACTGTTTTGCCGTATAATTTAAGATGGAACGCAATACCACGAGAATGTCCTTGGCAGTCTTCGGTGCCAGTTCCTCTTCAAAAAGTAGTTCATTTTCAAACTTTTCCATCAATCTATCGTTAAAAGCCATTGGAAAACAGCCGCCCAACCGGGGCTTGATATGCTTGTCCAGCATAGTCTTATACTTTACACAGGTAGATTCTTTGAATCTCCCTTTCCTGGATTCAAACCATTCGTCACAGAAATACGAAAACCGATGACGGGAACTGGAGGCTGGAGCAGTCTTGCCGCTAACCAGTGCAGCTTTTGCTCGAGTGACCTTTTCCTTTGCCTCTTTATAGGTCTTTCCGTAGCAGAACCCATATTTGATCTTGCCGGAGAGTTCGTAACCTTTGATGTAGCGTGCTTCCCACCGCCCATCTTTTCTCTTGAAAATATTTTCGCCTTTTGCCATTTTGATGGTTCCTCCTATTGAAAATTTATAAGAATAATTTGACTGCGAATTTGACTGCGTTACAGATCAAATCCAGCAGTTCAACATATAGCATATCTTCTTTTTCAGTTATTTCAGCCGTCTATTCTGCTGGTAAACCAAAAAAACTGTTTTTTTTTCTTCAAATTCTTGATTTTCTGCCGAACTTATGGTATCATTTCATTAGTATAAGTGGAAATAGATTTACCGCAAAGTGACTTACTCTGCGAAAAAAGAGCAAAATGAGATATTACACCTGACAAGCAGGGAACGACAGTCCCCCCCTATTCGTGCGAAATTTATAAGTTCCTTGTCAAAGCAAGCACCTATGAATTGCTTGTCAGCGAACTATCCCCAAACCTCTTAAACGCAGATTTCATCTATGGTTACACATCGTTTTGATGCTG
>CALBGL010000079.1 GCA_937892735.1 uncultured Clostridia bacterium
GCATTGATCTTGTCGCCGGTGAATGGGGTGTCCTGTGTGTAGATCCACATCTCGTTAGCGTCCCATACGACGATCTCGTCGCGTGCGTCACCGAAAAGATCCAGCACTTCGACGCATTGCGTAGGATGTCCATCCTCGGGGAAAGATACTACCTGGCGGCCCCATCCGTCGATCATGCCGCCCTTCTCACAATCTGCGTTCAAAAGGATCAGATCCTTGCCGTCCCCTGTCCAATTAACCGGGATGATGACGTTACCGTTTGTACCAGGTTCATCGCTGAAGAGTACGTTTCCATGGCCATCATAGAGTAGGACAATACCCTGGCTGCCCCAGAATGTGGTGACCGCAGTCTCATACCCAGGCAGATCAGGACGATAATTCGCAGTGCTGATGCGCTGCGCGTGGCAGATCAACTTGCGAACGAGGACATTACCGTCGAAGTCGAGGATCATGAAACCTTCTTCTCCGCTGACAATCCCGATATAATCCTTATCGGAATCCGGAATGAGCTTGCCGATGATGATCTCGTCCGTATGGTCTTTAGCGGGCAACGTCCAGAGCTTCTTGCCGTTAGAATCCACCATATTGTATCCGACGAACATCTCATCCTTGCCGTCTCCGTTCAAATCGGCGGTATAGGGGAAGTGTCCGGTGATACCGTCATGATAATGCCACAGAAGCTCCAGTTTATTATTATAGACCCACAGACGACTGTACCGGTCTTTAATCAGAATATCCGTACCTACGGGATTACCGGAGAAATTGCAAATACGAACAGCATCGATATTGACGCGATCGAAGGCATATTGTCCGTAGGGAACGCCGCTGTAAAGAGTCTCCAGCGGAGAATCCGAGATAGGAACGGGAATGCTGGCCAACTCTCGTCCGGTAGCGCCTTCCAGAATACGCAGTTTGAAATCCATTACGGTCACGACTTCATTTTTACCGTCTCCATTGATATCGGTGATTTGGAAAGGAAGATCCGCCGTCAGATCCGTATGCCAAGAATCGGAGCAGGGCTCGCCGATCTGCCAGAGTACCTTGCCGGAAAGATCAAAGGCGGTCATGCAGCTAATGTCTGCGTAACGATCGCTCAGTACCCTCTTATGGTGCTGGCAGATCACCATATCCAGCGTTCCGTCTCCCGTCAGGTCTCCAAAACGCAGATGCCGTCCTGCTCCAAAGTTTTGCAGGCGGATCCGTCGATCCAGCTTCATCTTGGGGTATAATGCGCACTGCGCCGCAAGATCTGCAGCCATCTCCGCTTTGACTACCGCATATTCTTTTTGATCTCGGATATGCATGGAGATCTCAATATCCGTATACTGTACCGGTACCGTTGCCATCAGCGCAATACGGCCCGCGGCATAGCGATCACACTTGGCCTGCAGGGTCACACCGTCGATTTCGGCAGTATATGTATCGCCATCCACAGAAAGCTTTACTTCATAGGGAATATCAAATTCGGGCGTGTACTCTGTTTCGGCGAGTACCGTATATTCCTCCTGATCCCGCATGGCCCATTGCAGTTTCCCGCCATTATGACAGAAAAGAACAAAGCAGCGGCTGTTTTGGTATCGTAGGCAGATCCCCGCCAATCCATGTGTATTGAGGAAGAGCATCTTGGCGTCGACTTCATAGTTTTTCCATTGACGGTCTCCGGTTACGAGCGCGCTCCAGGGACGCCACGGATCCTGCACCAAAGGTTTTACCATCTGATTTTCCATCCAATGTTTTCCCGCTCGTGGGGCAACGGACCAGAAGGGTCCTTTCCAACTATAATCGGCCATGGGGCAATACCAATTGCCCTGATAGCCTTTAGGGGGATCATAATGATATTCGCCCATAGCCGAATGATTCGGATCAAAGGGAAAGCCTCCCAGGGAAAAATCGCTGAAATCCTCTTTCTGCATCAATATATCACGCATAAAGCCACCTCCTAAATGAATATGTTCTTATTATAACATAAAGTGAAGAGGAATGCGAGAAAAATTAAAAGAAAATAATGTAATACATGTTTAATATAAAAATAAAAGAATAGAGGGTTTAGGATATAGATGGTTTTTTCGCGGGCCTATGTAGAAAGAAGGAAAGGAATGTGATATAATAGGCGTGGCTTGGCAGTTTCCTAATGCTGCGTGTATAGAGCCACGCCGAGAGTTTGCCGCCAGAGGGCGGCAAACTCCGCTAGTCTTGGCATTTTGTGATATAATAGGCGTGGCTTGAAAAATATGATATCAGGATCGGAACGAAGAGAGAAAGGGTGGGGAGCATGAAATTCAGAAATGGATATTGGTTATTGAAAAGTGGTGTGGAAGAATATCCTGCCGCGCAGGTATATGACTATCGCTTCCGGGATGGAGTTCTTACCTTATATTGTACAGTCAAGAAGACAGAGGGCCGGAACGAGACGGTCAATGCGCTGCTCTTGACGATAGAATTGCGAGCGGCGGGGCAGAGTGCTTTATCGGTCAGGGCGTATCATCATAAAGGCGCTCTTCGGGAAAAGCCATCCTTCCGTCGGGGGTTCGAGGAGCAGACAGCAACGATAGAAGAGAGGAATACGGAGATCATCTTCCGAGCGGGACGCATGAGCGCGAGGATTCAAAAGAAACCTTTTCATATCTGGTATTATGAGGGAATTCACCTTCTGACGGAGTCAGAGGGTAAGAGCTTGGCATATGTAACGATGCCGGACGGAACACATCGGATGAAAGAAGAATTATCGCTCGCTGTGGGGGAGCTGATTTATGGCTTGGGGGAACGTTTTACACCCTTTGTGAAGAATGGGCAGAGTGTGGATCTCGTCCACGAAGACGGCGGAACCGCCAGTGAACAGGCATATAAGAACATCCCATTTTATATGAGTTCTCAGAGATACGGGGTATGGATGGATACGCCGGCGCCGGTTTCTCTAGAGATCGCTTCCGAGAAGGTAGAGCGAGTACAATTTTCGGTCGCTGGAGAGGAAATCTCATATTATATAATCGGCACAGGAGGAGACGCCAATCCATATCATGGGGTATTGAGGAATTATACGGCACTGACAGGGAGGCCAGCCTTGCCGCCCCGATGGTCCTTTGGCCTTTGGCTCTCGACTTCGTTTGTGACAGAATACGATCAGGAGACCGTTATGCGTTTTCTGGATGGGATGGCGCAGAATGGGATTCCCGTAGAGGTCTTCCATTTCGATTGCTGTTGGATGAAAGAGTTTGAATGGTGTAATTTCCAGTGGCGGGAAGACTGCTTCCCGGATCCGGAAGGGATGCTGCGGGCCATTCATGACAGAGGCATTCGCGTGTGTGTATGGATCAATCCCTATATCGCACAGAAATCGCCGCTCTTCGAGGAAGCGGCCGCGCAAGGTTATCTGCTTTGCCGTCAGGATGGCCGTATATGGCAGACCGACATGTGGCAGGCAGGCATGGGGATTGTGGACTTTACATATCCAGAGGCCAGAAAATGGTATCAGGAGAAGCTTCGCGGGCTGCTTCGGATGGGCGTGGACTGTTTTAAGACAGATTTCGGCGAGAGGATTCCCAGAGTAGATGTGGTGTATCACGATGGATCGGATCCGGAACGAATGCACAATTATTATACGCTGTTGTATAACCAAGCGGTCTATGAGGTGATCTGTGAAGAAAAAGGAGAAGAGAACGCGGTGGTTTTTGCGCGGTCGGCAACCACGGGCGGGCAGAAATATCCGGTACACTGGGGCGGGGACTGCGAGTCTACGTATCGCTCCATGGCGGAGTCGCTGCGCGGCGGATTGTCGCTCATGCTGTCGGGATTCAGCTTCTGGAGCCATGATATGGGCGGATTTGAAGATGATGATTGTACGCCAGATGTGTATATGCGTTGGACGCAGTTTGGACTGCTTTCTACGCATAGTCGGTACCATTCCAGCAAAAAGTATAAAGTGCCGTGGCTGTACGGCGAGGAAGCGGTGGAAGTCTGTCGGGAGTTCACTCTTCTCAAGCAATCGCTGATGCCTTATATCTGGGCGCAGTCGGTGGAGTCTGTGAAGAAAGGTCTACCGGTCATGCGCCCGATGTTGCTGGAATTCCCCAATGATATGGCTTGCCGGTATCTGGATACGCAGTATATGCTGGGGGAGAGTCTGCTGGTGGCGCCAATTTTCTCAGAGACTGGAATCGCGCATTTTTACCTGCCGGAAGGAGGATGGATTCACCTTTTGACGGGACGTGTCTATGTGGGCGGCCGCTGGTATAAGGAACAGTATGGTTATCACAGTCTACCGGTCTTTGTACGCAGCGGTTCCATCCTGGTTCGCAATCTGCAGCAGGGCAGTGCGGATTATGATGACCGAAAGGCGGCCCGGATTCATATCTATGATGTTCCGATGGAGGGGGCGCATGCCTCCTGCTATGACAGGAAGGGGCGTGAGATCGCTTCGGTCAGCATACGGCGTAATGAAGAACAGATGATTGTTGTGACCCATGGCTTTGACGAAGATTGCCGAGTAGTGCTGGAAGGGCAGGAGTATCCGCTGGCTGGCGGAGTATTGGTACTCGTATAAATAGAGGGGAGGGTTTATCGTGAAAAACTTAAGCGAATTACAGCAGGATATGTATCAGGAGCGGCAGATCGAAAATCGTATCCGAACACTGGAGAAACGCTGTAATCAGTTGGAAGATACGGTGAGCGACCTGAAATTTGCCAAGGAAAAAGAAGAGGAAGATGTGGAAAAGATGCAGGGCAGAAGTCTTGCGGTATTATTCCATAAGATATTGGGAAAACAACAGGAGATGTTGGACAAAGAGCAGTTAGAGGCGTATGAGGCGGCTGTGAAGTATGATGCGGCCGTACGAGAGTTAGAGGCGGTGAAACAGAGTCTGAACGCGCTTCGGGATGAGAAGATGGAACTGCAGGGCAGTGAAGATCGTTATAAAAGAGCATTAAGGGAGCGGATAGATGAGCTGCGGCGTCAGAAGGACACCGGGGGAGAGAAAATGACCCAGATACAGGAGCATAAAGGGGAGCTTAGAAAGCAGCAGCGGGAGGTCGAAGAAGCGGAAGCGGCAGGGCGAAGCGCGCTATCCATTGCGGAGAGTATTCTGGACAGTTTGGATAGTGCGAAGAGCTGGAGCACCTGGGATCTTATCGGCGGCGGCGGCTTGGTCTCGGATCTGGTGAAACATGGGCATCTGGATGAGGCACAGGATAAGGTGGAGGATCTGCAGATAGCACTGAGCAGGTTCCATACGGAGTTGATGGATGTAGAGATTCCGGCGAGTTTCGATGTGCGCGTGGATGGATTCCTTAAGTTTGCGGATTTCTTTTTTGATGGACTGTTGGCGGACTGGATGGTGCGGGACAGGATTCAGGGATCACGGGAACAGGTGGAGGAGGCTCGAAGAAGTATTGAGAAGATCATGGATCAGTTGCGCAGCATCGGCCATCAGATAGAGGGGGAACTGCAGAGACTGGAAGCCCAGATCGAGGAAATGGCCCTGCAGCAGGAGGAGCCCAATCATGCTTAATTATCGCATGCTCCTGCAGTACGATGGGACCCGATATGCCGGATGGCAGAAACAGGGAAATACGGAAAATACGCTGCAGGGAAAGCTGGAAGCGCTTCTTGAACGCCTTTGTGAGGAGCCGGTCGAAGTGGCTGGCGCGGGTAGAACGGATGCTGGAGTGCATGCTGCGGGACAGGTGGCGCATTTTCATCTGAAAACACGCTGGGATACAGAGGAATTGAGAAGAAGTATACAGCGGTATCTGCCGGAAGATGTGGCGGTGCTATGTCTGGAAGAGGCGTCCGAACGCTTTCACAGCCGGCTGAATGCGAAGGGAAAGACGTATATATATCGCATATGGAATGCCGATATTCCGAATGTATTTGAACGTCGGTTCATGACGCAGATCATTCCGCCGCTCGATATACGTTTGATGCGACTAGCGGCTTCCGAATTGACGGGAACGCAGGATTATCGCGCGTTTTGTTCTTTGAAGCGATACAAGAAGTCCACAGTTCGAATGATTCGTCAGCTCGACATTGAACAGCATGGGCGGGAGATACGAATCATAGCGTGTGGAGACGGTTTTTTGTATCATATGGTACGGATTCTGGCGGGAACGCTGATTGAAGTAGGATTGGGGAACCGGGATCCCCGGGACATGCGACGCATCTTGGAGTCCAGGAACCGAGAGGAGGCTGGGTATACGGCGCCACCGCAGGGACTGATCCTGCATTCCATACAGTATGAGGCGCTCATATTTAGAGCAAAAGCATAAAAAGAACGGCGATACTTCGGAAATTTCCTTCGATTCTATGGGGAAAGCAGCATATATCCCCAAAATATTTTGTCAAAACTTGCGAGAAAGAAGAGAAGATGGAAATGGGAATTGTACAATTCTGATTTTTCATAATATCAGCGTTATAAGTTCATAAACAAACAATACTTGTAATTCCGAAAACGTGTGATTATAATATGGGGATGAGAAAGGGGGAGGTAAGATTGGATGGGCTGGTAGAAAGCTTGATGGAAGAACTAAACTGCAATGTGGTCTTCACAATTCCTATCTTCGGCGGGATCGATGTGTATGAGTCCGTAGTGGTAACATGGATCATCATGGGAATCATCATGGTCGCTACCCTAATCCTTGTGCATGGGTTGAAGGTACGGCACATCAACAATAAACAGGCAGCGTTGGAGAGCGCGGTATCGTTTCTGTACCGTTTTTTTGAGGACATGCTGGGAAAAGGAGGCGTGCGTTACATCCCCTATATGATTACGATTGTGGTCTACATCGGGATTGCTAATATGATCGGACTTTTGGGTTTCAAGTCCCCCACGAAGGATCTGAATGTCACAGCGACTTTGGCTGTGATGAGCATTATCCTGGTAGAGGTAGCCGGGGTTCAGAAAAAGGGTGTGAAGGGATGGCTCAAGAGTTTCGCGGAGCCGGTACCCATAGTTTTGCCTATCAACGTATTGGAATTAGTGATTCGGCCATTATCTCTGGCATTGCGATTATTCGGCAATGTACTGGGAGCGATTGTTGTCATGGCACTCGTTAAGTATGTGGCACCGCTCATAGTGCCGCTGCCTCTTAGTTTTTACTTTGATATATTTGATGGAGTCATACAGGCCTATGTCTTTGTATTTCTCACATCATTATATATAAAGGAAGCCATTGAATAAAATCAGAAAAGGAGATCAAAATCATGGGAATTATTGCAATTGCTGCCGCCATCGCGGCGCTGACAGGAATTGGTGCAGGTGTAGGTATCAGTATGGCGACTAGTAAGGCGGTCGATGCGATTGCCAGACAGCCGGAGGCGGATGGTAAGATCACCAAGGCACTGCTCTTGGGATGTGCTCTGGCAGAGGCAACCGCTATTTATGGTTTCATCATCGGTATCCTGATCATCCTGTTCTTAGGATAAGTTCTGGCGGAAGGGCGTTAGGATATGTTAAATATAGACATTTGGAACATCGCTTTCACGGTGATCAACATCCTGGTCCTGTATTTCTTCCTGAAGCATTTCCTATTCCGCCCTGTGCAGAAGATCATGGACGAGCGGAAGCAGATGGTGGAGCAGGATCTGGATGCGGCTCAAAATGCCAAGGGTGAGGCAATCCGTATGAAGGAAGAATATGAAGCTTCGATTGCTAACGCGGATGAAGAGGCTTCTCGGATTGTGGAAGATGCCAAGCGTAAGGCGAGCGCGGAGTATGATCAAATGCTGATACAGGCCAGGACGGATGCTGAGAAGAAGAGGCAGGAAGCGGATCAGGAGATCGCTTTGGAAAGGGAACGAGCAGTCAGCGAACTCAGAAACTCGGTGGCAGATCTGGCGCTGGTCGCTGCGGAAAAGCTCATGGAACAGCATAGCGGTGAAGAGAGCGATAAGAGGCTGTATGACGCGTTCCTGGAGGATGCGGAGGATCATCATGACTGAGCAGGCGAGGATATACGGCGCAGTTTTGTTTGAGCTGGATATTCCGCAGGAAATGGTAGAGCAGGCAGCGGCGCTGCTGCGGGAGAATCCGCCATTACAGAAGGTCTTGAGCAGTCCTGTGGTAAAACGGGAAAAGAAGCATCATATATTGGAGAAGATCTTTCGGGAACCGGATTATGTTCCGCTATTGCTTCATTTTCTGATGAAGGCCGCGGATGCGGGCTGTATAGGACAGATGCAGGACATTCTGTCAGTCAGTCAGCAGCTTCAGTATAAGAGCCG
>CALBGL010000080.1 GCA_937892735.1 uncultured Clostridia bacterium
CCGCATGGTTGAATGATCTGGCATCTATGAAGGGAATCAACTTTTCAAAAATACTTCAGGAAGCCTTAATTCAGAAAGTCCAATCATAAGAAAAGCCTCTCCCGTCCTGGGAGAGGCCTTCTTGTGCTGGAGAGCTTGCCGCCTCTCCGGTTTACACGCCGTTTGCAGCCGGCATAATCACGTTCGTTTGTGTTTGGTTTTATGCGGATATTGCTGTTTTCAACATATTTTGAAAGATGCGCTTTCAACTCCTTACAAAATAGCGCCTTTTGCACTTTGAATTATACAGGTTAAGGCGGCTAGGCGTGGTTCCGTATTTCTGGGCAAGCTCCTTCATCGCCATTCTTTCTGTGGTATCCTCTCCCAGGTTTTCGGGAGAGGGGACAAGAGCGAAATAACATTCCTGCGTGAGATCCTCGAAGTCATACCGCATAATCTGCGCCCTCCGTAGATAGCGCCCTGCGATCTTTCTTATAATGCCCTGGTTCTGGTTCCAGAGGATCTCTATATACTCCCGTTTGCCGTCTTTTATCCGGGCCGCCAGCTTCCGGCATAGAGTGAAAAGACGTTCTTCATCCTTACTCATGCTCATATACTCCGGAACGCTTATATCTCCGTCCATGTACCGCCTTACAAGAGCAAGAGTATTTTCAAAGCCAGGTCGATCTCGCACAAGGACAATTCGCCATTCTTCCGGTTGAAATAGTCCGGCTGTCCCCGGCGCGTCTTCCTGAGTACACGTGTAAATGCGATGAGCCGAATCCAGGAGCTTATAGGGCTCCTTTGGGGCTGTTTTCCTCAATTCATTCAAATGCCCTGAACAAATCCACTGTCAGCAGCTTGGCTATACTGGGAGAAATCAGCATCGCCGGTACGATGATAAAGGTGGATGGATTGACGGATTAAAAAGAAACGCTCATGAAAACGAATTTTCGCTTTTCGTGGGCGTTTCTTCTAAAGTAGGCTTCCTGCGCGACTATTTTACGGTGCCTTGTCGCTGCCAGCCATTTCATGGGCTTGGGATTTGAATGTGGAGGGAGAATAACCGAATTTTTTCTTGAATAGTTTGCTGAAATAATAAGGATCATCATATCCCACGCGTTTGGCGACGGCCTGTATGGAAAAATGCCCTTCGCTTAGAATCTCACGGGCTTTTTCCATGCGCAGATTGATCAGGTAATTGATCGGAGTATCTCCGGTAATCTCTTTATAAATTTTTGTAATATAGGTGGTGCTGAGATAGGTGGATTTGGCAATTTCTTCAATAGAGATCTTTTTCATGTAATTCTCATGAAAATAATTGGTGATCGTCTGCGCGATAGTGGTTTTGTCATAGGTCTCCAGATGGAAATAGTCGGAAAGATTGTTAGTTGCCTGAGGAGAGAGCTCTTTGAGAAGAATCACCAGGAATTGGAGAGAGAGTTCCTTCGCCATCAGGGCCCATAGCGTTTCTTTTTTTTCCTGCACTCTTATGATGTTATGATAACAATTATATAATTCATGTATATACTTGCGAATAGAAACAATCGTGTTATTGACCGGGATGAAGTTCTTTGGATATCCTTTAATGTATAACTCATCGATTCCCAGATAGAAAATGACGCAATCCGCCCCTTCGATGGGAATGGAATGGTGAGAAACGCTGGGATTGATGATCACAACATCGTCTTTTTTTACCAGATATTCCTTCCCGTCCACTTCGAACATGCAATGACCGGAAACGACATAATGCGTGCTTAGAAAATCATGACTATGACTGATCGGGCGTGGTTTCACGTGAGATTTATATTGGAAAAGTATTTTAGGATTAAAATCCTCTGCGCTGATTTGAAAGGGATGCATAAAGATCCTCCTCTGTCGGTATAGATTCTGTAGATATTTTCATTATAGCGGATAACTTAGAAAAAATCCAGCAAAAAGATGGAGAAATTCAAAAAACACAAAAACGGAAGAAGAAGTCAAAAAAGAGCAAAAATAGATCGGTTGCCTGTTGAAAAAAGGTTAAGATTAGTACAGGTTTATATTCGAAAAAACCATTCCATAACGGCTTGTCTTATGTATAATAGGCGGTGAAAAACACCCGGAAAGGTGGGAGAACGATGAAGGAAGCACTACAATATGTCTGGTCTTATATCCGCCGATACGCATGGGCCTTTGCAGCGGCGTTGATTCTGACCATAGCGGTAGCCGGTCTTTCCATGGTTTCACCGTATGCCACAGGAAAGATCGTAGGCGAGGTCATTGGTCAGGGGCTGACGGAGAGATTGATGCCCTATTTATGGTTGATGATGGGAGCGGCCCTTTTGATCGCTGTATTGCGGTACGTCTACTTGTGGATTTTTGAGGATATTTCTCAAAAAGTCATCTGTCAGATTCGAGACGATATCTACCGCAGGATTCAACGTATGGATTTTCGGTTTTTTGATAAAAACCGAGTGGGAGACCTGATGTCCCGTCTGACAGGGGATATCGAGGCGATACGGGTTTTTGTAGCCTTCGTGGTGTATCAGCTGGTGATCAATCTATGTACGTTTGTATTTGCACTGGTGATGATGTTTCGGATCAACGTGGTATTCACGCTCATTCTTCTGATCGTGGCGCCGTTTATTTTCGTGCTGGCGATTCAGATGGCCAGCCATATTCGCGGCGCGCATGTGGAGGTACGGGAGGAGTACTCCCGGCTCAATTCCATGGTGCAGGAAAATATCAGCGGAAATCGCGTGGTGAAGGCATTTGCCAAGGAAGACTATGAGATTGAAAAGTTTGATCAGAGAAACGAGGCCTATAAAGAGGCGAATCTGGCAGCTGCGCGGATGCAGGCCCGGTATATCCCGATCATGGATGCGTTGGCGGTGAGTCTTTCTTTTATTATGATTGCCGTAGGCGGTGGCATGTGTCTAAGTGGGAGTATGTCCATTGAGGATCTAGTCATGATCAATGGGTATCTGTGGGCTGTCAATAATCCGCTGCGGCAGTTCGGATGGCTTTTGAATGATTTGATGAGATTCGTGGCTGCCTATGATAAGATGAAGACCGTGGCGTTTGTGGAACCCACGATCAGGAATTCAGAAAGACCGCGAGAGGTGCCGGTGAGCGGCGCGATAGAGTTTCGCGATGTGTCGTTCCGCTATGATAAGGAAATGATCCTGAAAAACATTTCCTTTAAAGCAGAGCCAGGACAGACGGTGGCAGTCATGGGGGCCACAGGCACTGGAAAATCCACGATGATGAACTTGATCATGCGCTTTTATGATGTAAGTTCTGGCGGCGTCTACATCGACAACATCAATGTGAAGAATCTGGACAAATATAAGCTTCGCAAAAAGATCGCGATGACGATGCAGGATGTGTTTCTGTTTTCGGATACGATCGAGGGAAATATTGCATACGGAAACCCCAAGGCGCCTATGGATGAGGTAGAACAAGCTGCGGAATTGGCCGGAGCTACGGAGTTTATCACGCAGTTTCCGGAAGGGTTTGATACGATTGTTGGAGAAAGAGGCGTAGGACTTTCCGGAGGACAGAAGCAGCGTCTGGCGTTGGCGCGCGCTCTTCTGGTGCATCCCAATATCCTGATTCTGGATGATACGACTTCGGCGCTGGACATGGAGACGGAGTTCCGGGTCTTTGACGGATTGAAGAAACAGCAGAGCCATCAGACTCGTTTTATTATTGCGCACCGTATCTCTTCCGTGAAAGATGCGGATCAGATTCTCGTACTCGATCATGGAGAGATCGTAGAACGCGGTACACACAGCGAGCTGCTGGCTTTAAAGGGGCATTACTACGAGATCTACTGTCAGCAGATGGGCATTGTCATGGAAGGTATGGGAGAAGGAGGTGAGGAATAATGGCGCGGAATGTATATAATGTGGATGAGACGCTGCGGCAGGAGTTCAATTTTAAACATCTGAAGCGGTTATTCGGCTACTTGAAACCTCATCGAAAACAGTTGATTTTTGCACTGTTTCTAATGTTGTTAGCCAGTGCTGCCAACATCATCATTCCTCTTCTGGTCAAGGAGACGATTGACAGGGTGATTCCGGAGAGGGATGTGCAGAAATTGGTGATTCTTTGCGCCATCTTTGCCGTCCTCATCCTTGTCAGTGCCATCTGTTTGAAGAAACGAATCAAGGTTGTCAATGAGCTGGGACAGACGATCATTCTGACGATGCGCAAGGACTTGTTTGTGCATCTGCAGAAGCTGCCGTTTTCCTTCTACGATGACCGTCCCCATGGAAAGATCATCGTACGGGTGGTCAACTATGTCAACTCGGTGAGCGATCTGCTTTCCGGAAGTCTGGTCAATGTACTGGCCGAAGGATTCAGTCTGATCATTGTGCTTTTCATCATGTTTTTCATGGATCCGGTGCTGACGCTTGTGTGCCTGGTAGCGATGCCGATTATGATCTTTGTGGTATTTCGTTTAAAAACATGGAACCGCGTGGCCTGGCAGCGAGTGAGCAACAAGTCCTCCAATCTGAATGCTTATGTACATGAGAGTTTGGCGGGTATGAAGGTGACGCAGTCTTTTGTGCGGGAAGACTATAACGCCCAGATTTTGGATGATGTACAGGACGATTATCGAAAAACCTGGATGCGGGCGATCCGCCTGAATAACTTGGTAACACCTTCGATTGAAATCATCTCCACGCTGGCAAATGGCGCGGTGATTCTGGTGGGAATCGCATTGCTGGAACATTCCGTAACAGCAGGTACATTGATTGCATTCCTGGGATTTACGGGACGGTTATGGTCTCCGGTCATCAACCTGAGTAATTTCTATAACCAGGTGATTACGAATATGGCGTATCTGGAGCGAATCTTCGAGACGATTGATGAAGATCCTAGGATTCAGGATGCGCCGGATGCGGTCGATCTTCCGCCCATAGAGGGAGAAGTGGAATTCGATCATGTCACGTTTGAGTATGAACCGGGAATGCCGATCCTGGAGGATCTGAGTTTTCGTGTGGATCCGGGCCAGAGTATTGCGCTGGTAGGTCCCACGGGGGCTGGTAAAACGACAGTGATCAACCTGATCAGCCGTTTCTACGATATCCAGAAGGGACAGATTCGAGTCGATGGGTATGATATCGCAAAGGTGACATTGCAGTCTCTCCGAAAACAGATGGGCGTGATGCTGCAGGACAGTTTCATTTTCTCCGGCACCATCATGGATAATATCCGATATGGAAAGCTGGATGCGACCGATGAGGAGGTCATTGAGGCCGCGAAGACCGTATGCGCGCACGAGTTTATTATGGAGATGGAGCGGGGATACCAGACGCAGGTGAATGAACGGGGCAGCCGATTGTCCGTGGGACAGCGGCAGCTGATTTCCTTTGCCAGAGCGCTTCTGGCTAACCCTAAAATCCTGATTCTGGATGAGGCGACTTCCAGTATTGATACCCGGACGGAGCAGGCATTACAGAAGGGACTGGAGAATCTGCTGAAGGGACGGACTTCCTTTGTGATAGCCCACCGTCTTTCTACGATTCGCAAGTCAGATCGCATCATGGTGATCAATCATAGGAATATCGAGGAAGCGGGTACGCATGAGGAGCTCATGGCGAAGAAGGGACATTATTATACCCTGTATACCACACAGACTCGCTTTATTTCGTAACGAGAAAGGCAGAGAAAAGATGAGAATTGGAATTGGATACGATGTACATCGACTGGTGCCGGATCGGAAGCTCATTATCGGAGGTGTGGAGATTCCCCACACTTTGGGACTCCTAGGACACTCCGATGCAGATGTCCTCACCCATGCCCTGATGGACGCTCTTCTGGGCGCCATCGGGCAGGGGGATATTGGACAGTGGTTTCCAGACCGGGATCCTAGGTACGCGGGGATTGACAGCCTGATTTTGTTAGAGCAGGTCATGAAAAAAGTGATGGAGGCAGGGTACCAGATTGGCAACGTAGATGGCGTTGTGATTGCGCAGCGTCCGAAGCTGGGCGGATATTTCCCCGAGATGCGTTCTGCGTTGGCACGGGTCATGGGATGCGAGCACGAAAGAATCAATCTGAAGGCGACGACCGAGGAAAAACTTGGTTTCACGGGCCGGGAAGAGGGGATCGCGGCCGAGGTAGTCTGTCTGCTGGAAGAAGCGCGTTAAGCCGAGGGCATGCTCTGAAGGTCGGGACATCGCAGCTGTATAGCTTCCTGCAGATGGGGTAGGCCAATTGTCGAGTGTCCTGATAGATCGGCCAGTGTACGCGCGATTTTGAGGATTCGGTGCATTCCCCGTATGCTCATTCTATAGTGCTGATAGGCGGATTTCAGCAGAGATTCCCCATCGGAAGACAGAAAGCAGAACTGGGGGAGGTCCGCGGGTGAGATATGGGCGTTATACCGATAGGGGAGATCTTTGTAACGTTTCACTTGTATGGCGCGGGCCTGAAGGACCGAGTGACGAAGCGTATCGGCTGCACCGGAGGGAAGAGGCGTTAAGTCTTCGTAATCCGGATTCCCCAGCAGGACGCCCAGATCCAAACGATCGAGAAGAGGGCCGGAGAGGTGGCCCAGATAACGATGGATCTGGGCGTCACTGCATTGGCAGCGGGAGCGATCCGGATAATAGCCGCAGGGACAAGGATTCATGCTGGCGATGAGGAGAAAATCTGCGGGCAGAGTCAGGCTGGCATGGGAACGCCGGATCCGTATCACGTGTTCTTCTAATGGCTGCCGTAGGACTTCCAATACGGGGCGGGAAAATTCAGGCAGTTCGTCCAGAAATAGAACGCCGTGGTGAGCCAATGTGATCTCTCCCGGATGGATGGGCTGACCACCTCCGGCGAGACCGCGGATGGAGATGGTGTGATGGGGAGCCCGGAAGGGGCGCTCTCTGGGAAGTGGAAGTCCCAGACTGCTGTAGATAGCCCCTGTTTCCAGAAATTCTTCCTGTGTCAAAGGCGGAAGCAGAGCGCAGAGGGACTGTGCCGCCATGGTCTTGCCGGTGCCGGGAGGGCCCCAGAGCAGAATGGGATGCATGCCAGCGGCGGAAACGGAGAGTGCGCGCAAAGTAAGAGGCTGCCCCATGAAGGTTCGCAGAGGACTAGGATCTCCAAAGGCGAGTTGGGGGAGATGATGAGGCGTGGGATCAAGAGAGCAGAAGCCGCGAAGATAGTGAGTGGCTTCTGCTAATGTATGAATACCAATGACTTCTAAGCCGTCCAGGAAGGCGGCTTCTTCTGCGTTTTCGGAAGGAAGAAGGAGACGGCGGAATCCCAAGTTCCTGGCGCAATACGCCATGGCTAATGCGCCGGGAACTGGACGTAGTTCGCCGTTTAGGGAAAGCTCACCGATCAGCATGGCATTCGACAGAATGCTGCCCTCTTCATGAGGAAGAAGCCCTTCCGCACACAGAATGCTGATGGCAATTGGAAAATCTAGAGCGGTGCCGGCTTTCTTCAGATGAGCCGGTGCCAGATTGACAGTGATGCGTTTGGCGGGAAAAGGAAGATTGCTGCTATGTAAGGCAGAACGAATCCGTTCCTTGGATTCACGAACAATGTTGTCCGGCAGTCCTACAATATAGAAGTTGGGCAGGCCGGAATATAGTGTGGTTTCGACGCGAATCGGCGCGCCGGAGGTACCGATCAGGGTACAGCTTGGAATCGAACAAAACATGGGAAACCTCCTCTGAATATATAAGTGTAGGGTTCCCAACAGTCAGTTGGGACTTCATCCTTTCATGAAGCGTGTCGGAGTGCTGACACTTTATATTGTCGCTCTTTTTTTACGTTTGGCTGGAGAATTTTGAAAAAAGTGTTTTTTTCGGAAAAAAGAAGAAATGAGAGAAAAAGAACTGAATTTTCAGAAAAAGACAGAAACAACTACTATTTTCAGAATATTTGCGTTTGGGTCTGTACAAGCGTAAAAAAAAACGGTATAATATAGGGCACAGGTTTTTGCCTGCCGTGTCGGAGTGTTGACAGATTCTTACGATGCGGAGGTTAAAACGATGTACACACAGGAGGACTATTATTGGATCTGGCTTTGTGAACAGCCAGGTGTTGGGCCGGCGAAGCGAGATGCTTTGCTGAAGATCTGCGGAAGTGTTGTTTCTGTTTATGAGGCAGGTATCGACCAATACGTGGCTGCCGGGCTGAAGGAGGAACAAGCCCGACAGTTGGAACAGTCAAAAGACCTGGAAGGGATGCGCAAACGCTGCCAGGAGTGGGCCAATCAGGGGATTTTTGTGATTACCAGAGCGCATACCTTATTTCCAGAGGGGCTGCGCAGCATCTGCCCGTCCGTGGGACGTCTCTTTGGGAGAGGCGATCCGGAGCTGCTTTCTACCTCATGTCTCTCGATTGTCGGTTCTAGAAAATGCAGCTCTTATGGCGCGGGCGCGGCCAGGTATCTGGGACAGCGTCTGTCCAAGGCCGGGTATACGATTGTGAGCGGAATGGCCAGCGGGATCGATGCCTGTGCGCATCAAGGCGCGCTGGACGCCAGAGGCAAAACGATTGCGATTCTGGGATGTGGGATTGATATCTGTTATCCGAAAGGGAATTTGCGTCTATATGAAAAGATTGCTCGCTGGGGTTTGATTCTTTCGGAGTATCCGCCGGGAACACCGCCTAAGGCCGGGCTATTTCCGATGAGAAATCGGATTATCGCGGCGTTGAGCCGAGCGGTTGTGATTGTGGAGGCGGCGGAGCGCAGCGGCGCGCTGATCACGGCAGATCAGGCGCTGGACGCCGGCAAGGAAGTGTTTGCGGTACCGGGGCAGATTTTCAGCGCCAACAGCAAGGGGACACATCGTCTTTTGCGTCAGGGAGCCATGCTGATCAGCGATTGGCAGGACATCCCGCTGGAATTAGGGGATTTGGCGCAGGAAGAGAAGGAAGAGAAAAAGACTTTTCAGGATGCGGATGTGCAGATGGTCTGGGAGCATATTTCCTGGACAGCGGAGAGTATGCAGGAGTTGTCTCGGAAGCTGCGGATTGAGGCGGATAAGTTTATGCAGTGCATCACGATGCTGGAGATGACCGGCTATGTGGAGCGCAGACCGGACGGCAGTATCCTGCGAAAAAAGCAATAAGTAAGGAGTTTGGGAAATATGGCAAAGAATCTGGTCATTGTAGAGTCTCCTGCAAAGGCGAAGACAATCCAGAAATTTCTTGGTTCCAATTATGAAGTCATCGCTTCCAATGGGCACGTGCGGGATCTCCCGAAGAGCCAGTTGGGTGTAGATATTGAACATGGTTTTGAGCCAAAGTATATTACGATTCGAGGAAAGGGGGATCTGGTCAGCCGTCTTAAGAAGGAAGCACATAAGGTGGATCGTGTGTATCTGGCAACGGACCCGGATCGGGAAGGGGAAGCCATCAGTTGGCATTTGGCTCACGTGTTGAACTTGCCGGAACAGACGACTAAACGAATCACATTTAACGAAATCACAAAGGATGCTGTGCGGAAGTCGCTGAAACAGGCGAGGGGCATCGATCAGAATCTGGTAGATGCACAGCAGGCTAGGCGTGTATTAGATCGGATCGTGGGATATGAGATGAGTCCTGTTCTATGGAAAAAGGTTCGTAAAGGGCTCAGTGCCGGCCGTGTACAGTCTGCGGCACTGAAACTTTTATGCGATCGGGAGAACGAAATTCAGGATTTTGTGCAGGAAGAGTTCTGGACCATTGAGGGCAAGTTCAGCAAGAAAAAAGCCAAGGGCGTTTTGCGGGCACGATTGACCAAGATCGGAAAGGAGAAACCGCAGATTGGGAAGGAAGCGGAAGCGCGGGATCTGATGGAACGGATTCAGGCCGTAGGAGATTTCCTGGTAAAGGATATAAAACGGGGGAAGAGAAGCCGAAAGGCTCCTCTCCCATTTACCACCAGTACGCTGCAGCAGGAAGCTTCTAAACGTCTGGGATTTTCTCCGCAGAAGACAATGCAGATCGCGCAGCAGCTTTATGAGGGCGTGGATGTCGGAAGCGGCACGGTAGGCTTAATCACCTATCTGCGTACGGATTCTACGCGTATTGCGGAGGAAGCTCATGAGGCCGCTGTGCAGATGGTTGCGGAGCAATACGGACAGGAATATGTGGGACAGGTTAAGACCGCGTCTGGGGGGCGTCGGATTCAGGACGCCCATGAGGCGATTCGCCCAACCTATGTACAGTATACACCAGCTAAGATTCAGGAAAGTTTGTCTAGGGATCAGATGCGCCTGTACAAGCTGATTTATGAGCGTTTTATTGCAAGCCGCATGTCTGCCGCCGTATATGATACACTGCAGATTGTGTTGGAGAAGGAAGGGTTTGAGTTTACTTCCTCGGGATCCAAGCTGGTATTCCCCGGTTTCCTTCAAGTCTATAAGGAGCAGGAGGAAGAACAGGAGAAGTTTGAGACCATTGAAGGACTCGAAGCAGGAGACGAAGTACAGCTGAAAACGATTGAACCGCAGCAGCATTTCACACAGCCGCCGCCCCGCTATACGGAAGCCGCTCTGGTGAAAGCACTGGAAGAGAACGGTGTCGGACGTCCCAGCACCTATGCCCCGACGATTGCGACTCTGATTGCGCGGGCTTATCTGGCGAAAGAGAAGAAAGTGCTGTATGTAACAGAACTCGGTATGATTGTGAATCAAATGATCAGCCAATATTTTTCGGAGATCGTAGATATTCACTTTACTGCGGGTATGGAGGAGAAGCTGGATAAGGTAGAAGAAGGAGAGGTCAACTGGCGAGCCATCTTACAGGATTTTTATCAGGGGTTTGAGCCTCTGGTAGAAAAAGCGTCCAATGAACTCGAGAAAGTACAGATGGAAGACGAAGTGACGGATGTGATCTGCGAGAAGTGCGGCCGGAATATGGTGCTTAAGACAGGGCGGTATGGAAAGTTTTATGCTTGTCCCGGATTTCCGGAATGCAGAAATACAAAGCCATATCAGGAACTTCTGGATGTGCCCTGCCCGCAGTGCGGAGCGCCGATTCAGGTATGTAAGTCCCGAAAGGGACGTGTCTTTTACGGATGTTCCCGACATCCGGAATGCGATTTTGTATCTTGGGATAAACCTGTTGCCAAAAAATGTCCCAAGTGTGGATCTTACATGGTAGAGAAAAAGGGAAAAAACATGCGGTTCGTATGCTCATCGAAGGAATGCGGATACAGCGAACAGGCAGAATGAAAGGATAAGGGTTCGAATGAACGAAGAATTGCTGAAAAAAGTACGGAGTGTTCATAGTCTAGTAAAGAAGGCGGGAATGGATCCGCTGATGTTTGAAGAAATCGCGGCTCTGTGCGGCGAGATGTTATCTTCTAGTGTGTTGATCCTCTCTAAAAAGGGAAAGGCGCTCGAGGTATATCGCTTCGAGGGCGATCCGGATGTGTTGGAATCCTATTGGGAGAAGGGGACGGGGGTATCTGACCGTCTAGCCGGCTCTTTAAACCGTATTGCGGATGTGACAGAGAACGCGGATCTGCGCTCCTTTGGTGTTGGGACGAAGGAAGAGATTGTGAAGAGCGTTCTGATGCCGTTGGATTCGGCGGGACAACGGATGGGAACATTGATTATCGGCCGTCAGGAGACGGAGTATACGCCTGACGAACTGATTTTGATCGAGTTCATTTCCATGGTGGTCGCAAGGGAATTGGCGCAGGCCATCTATCAGGAGAGCGAGCAGGAGAAGAAGAAGAGTGAGGCGATCCAGGCAGCGATTGCGACATTATCTTATTCTGAATTAGCGGCAATTCTTCATATTTTTCAGGAGTTACAGGGGGATGAAGGGCTTCTGGTTGCCAGTAAGATCGCGGATCGGGTGGGAATCACACGTTCTGTCATCGTAAATGCGCTGCGTAAGTTCGAGAGTGCAGGCGTTATCGAATCCAGATCTCTCGGTATGAAAGGAACGTATATTCGAATTTTGAATTCCGCGCTTCGCGATGAGCTGCAAAGATATGGAACAGGAATCTGATCTTCGAAGAAAGATATACAGACAAGGCTCCGTGAGGAGTGAAACAAGAGAATTTTCTGCCGGAAGAACAGCAGGAATATTGGGTTTTATATTGGCGGGAAAGAAAGACAGAACAGAGAAATCAACTGGCTTGGTGGAATGTACGTCTGGTCTACAAATGCGTCTATTTGTTTCAAAATCATATGCCGTGGCAGATGGAAGAAGAGGATTTGTTTCAATGCGGCATGATGGGATTGTTGGAAGCTGTGGAAAGGTATGATCCTCATTTGAATCCGTATTTTTCTACTTATGCAGTTCTTAAGATTTATAGCCAGATGCAAAAAGGCATGGTGCAGAGTTCAGGACTTTCCCGGAAATTGTTTCATAAGATGGTCCGATATGAGAAGTGTCAGGAAGGGTTGTGTCATAAACTGAACCGGATGCCGACCCATCAGGAAATCGCTGCGGAACTGGGCCTTTCATGGCATAAATATCAGGTTTTTCATCAACATTTGGCGTTCTGCCACATTGCCTTGTATGGGTTGCAGTGTCCGACGAACTCGTCGGATATAGAGTATCTTGTGCCATGGGAAGAGATGGGGCTGTGTTGTCTTCTGCGAAGCTTCTTGGCCCGGATGCCCAAGGAGCAGCGTGATATGATTCAGGCCTATTATTATGAAGAAAAGTCTTTACGAAGGATCAGTCAAGAACGAGAAAGCAGCCGATGGAAGACGGAGAAATGTCTGGGAGAGGCACTTGACTGGCTGAAAAATAATTTTTCAATTGACACTTGATTTTTTGGAAAAAATCAAGTATACTAAAGAACAGCCCGCGAATGGGTAAATCCACACTTTCCAGTCATAATGTCTCGGTGCCCGAAAGGGTGGGATGTGAAAACGGCTGGATAAGGAGGAAAAACAAAATTATCGGAGGGAAAGACATGAGGGTTATTTCTATGAAACAGCTTCTGGAAGCTGGCGTGCATTTTGGACATCAGACCAGAAGGTGGAACCCCAAGATGGCTCCTTATATCTTTACGGAGCGTAATGGCATTTATATTATCGACCTGCAGAAGACAAACCGTAAGGTGGATGAGGCGTATGCGGCCGTAAAGGCTGTTGCGGCAGAAGGCGGCAAGATTCTGTTTGTAGGGACCAAGAAGCAGGCACAGGAGGCTGTAAAGAGCGAGGCCGAGCGTTGCGGTATGTTCTATGTGAATAACCGTTGGCTGGGTGGTATGCTGACAAATTTCAAGACGATTCGCAGCCGTATTGATCGTATGATCGAGCTGGAGACTATGGAAGCGGATGGTACTTTTGATGTACTGCCTAAGAAGGAAGTGCTGAATCTGAAGGCGGAGCTGGATAAGCTGCAGAAAAACCTGAACGGAATTCGGGATATGAAGGAAGCGCCGGACATGATTTTCGTTGTGGATCCGCGTAAGGAGCATATCGCAATTCAGGAAGCGCATATTCTGGATATTCCTCTGGTAGGTATTGTAGATACGAACTGTGATCCGGATGAGATTGATTATGTGATTCCGGGTAACGACGATGCAATCCGTGCGGTAAAGCTGATCGCTGCGACGATGGCAGATGCCGTGATTGAGGCGAATCAGGGCGAGCAGATGAGCGCTGCCGAGGAAGAGGCTGAAGCGGAGAGCGAAGTCGAGGCACAGGAAGAGGAAGAAGAGTAATCATATATCCTACACATTCGGAGGGAAGAGCATGAATATTACAGCAGCTATGGTAAAGGAACTGCGTGAGATTTCCGGCGCAGGCATGATGGATTGCAAGAAGGCTCTTACGGCAAGCGACGGCGACATGGATGCCGCTATTGAGTACCTTCGTAAGGCTGGTATTGCTACGGCGGCTAAGAAGGCTGGTCGTATTGCCGCTGAGGGTCTGGTGGCTGTCGCAGTATCTGAGGATCAGAAGACCGGTGCAATCGTAGAGGTCAATTCGGAGACAGATTTTGTCGCGAAGAATGCAATTTTCCAGGAGTTTGTCTCGGATGTAGCGCATCAGGCGTTGGACACGAAGGCAACGGATATGGATGGTTTTATGGCGGAAGCCTGGGAGAAGGATCCCAGCATCACCGTAAAGGATGCGCTGGTAGCGAAGGTAGCTGTGATCAGTGAGAACCTGCAGATTCGTCGTTTTGAGCAGGTAAAGAGCAATAGCTATGTGGGTGCTTATGTGCATGGCGGCGGTCGGATCGCTGTTCTGGTTAATATGAACAGCGAGATCGTGAATGATACCGTGAAAGAAGCGGCTAAGAACGTGGCAATGCAGGTAGCTGCGCTGAATCCTCGTTATAATACGCGTGACGATGTGCCTCAGGAATTCCTGGAGCATGAGAGAGCTATTCTGATGGAGCAGGCATCCAAGGAAGGCAAGCCCGAGGCCATTCTGAAGAAGATGGTAGAAGGTCGTCTGAATAAGGAGCTGAAGGAGTATTGTCTGCAGGATCAGGTTTATTTCCGTGATGATGAGCTGACCGTAGGTAAGTATTTGAAGCAGGTCTCCAAGGAAGTGGGCTGCGAGGTTACCGTAACAGGGTATGTTCGTTACGAGACCGGCGAAGGTATCGAGAAGAAACAGGAAGACTTCGCGGCAGAAGTAGCCAAGCAGATGGGACAGTAATTTGTTCGTATGTAAATATAAGAAAGCTCTATGTGAGTGGGATGATATCATGGCCACTCGCATAGAGCTTTTTGTCGTATTGCCCCGGGTATCTCATCGCATTTGGGAAAAAAGGTGTAAAATTTACAGCGAGTGATGAGAAAATAGTTTCTCTTACGAATAGTGGAGCAGCGCGCGATATCGATTGAAGCACGCCAGGATTTCCTGCTTTCTGGGACGCGCCATAGGGCTGACATGAGAAGGATTTTCACACAGCGCTTCTAATGTTTTTTGTTCCATAAGCTGATCGAGTTCCTGGGCGATTTGACGCAGGGTTTTCTGACCATTTAGAAGGTGTTTCTGCGCGTAAAGGACACAATATCCCAGTGCGGTTACTTGTTCAGCATCCGCGATCTGTTCGACATATCGCAGATCGATAGTTTCCCGCTGGATCATCACGCCGTCACTTCCTAATGTTTTCATCTTGATGCGGCCCAGGTCACGAAACTCACTGGAAGCTTTAGGCTTTCGGTTAAAATTGGGTTTGGGGGCCAGCGATACAGACTCATTTTGAACCGGAAAGGCAGAGGCCTCTTTTTTGGCATAGGCAGTAATATCCCGAGGAATATAGCGATCCATCTGGATGATGCTGTCGGCAACGTGAAAGTAGGAACCGGAACTGCCAGCCACTACAATGGTGGAGACGCCATATGTCTCATAGAGCTCTCGAATTCGATCGATAAACGGGGTAATGGGTTCCATATCCCGGTGAATGACACGCTGCATCAGCTCATCACGAATCATAAAATTCGTCGCGCTGGTATCTTCGTCGATGAGAAGCAGGGAGGCATCGGCTTCTAGGCTCTCTACCACATTGGCTGCCTGCGAAGTGCTGCCGCTGGCATCTTCGGTCACGAAAGCGTGGGTATCTTTACCATTCGGCAAATCGTTGATAAACATGGAGATGTCCGTTTTGTAGATGCTGCGTCCATCTTCGGCACGGATTTTCATCGCTGTATGATCGGTGATGACATATTCCCGGCCGTCTCCAGCGATATGAGAATAGACTCCCATCTCCAAGGCCGAGAGCAGGGTGGATTTACCATGATATCCACCACCGACAATCAGGGTGATCCCCTTTCGAATTCCCATGCCGCTGATTTGACCTTTATGAGGCAGATCCAGAGTGACTCGCATAGATTCGGGGGACACAAAGGGAATCCCCTGCTTCATAGGGAGAGAGGATATCCCAGATTCTCGGGGCAGGATACTCCCATCAGCAACAAAAGCACAGAGGCCGAGCCTTGGCAGCTGCTCGCGAATATATTGCTGATCCTCTGCCAAATCGGCAATGGACTGCAATCTTTGTGCATCCAGATTTCGATAGTATAAAGAATGCTCGACGCATTGGGGCAGAAAATCGAAGAGGATTTTCATGAGTTCGCGGGCATTGATGGTACGTCCATTGGCCGGAAATCCCACCTCAAAACGCAGTAAAAGATCGCCTGTGGTAGGATTCATCTGACAGGCGGTTCGCTCCAGAATTTCCTGGCCGCATGAGCTGACCCGGAGGATTCCGCTTTTGCCGGAACCCTTTGCTTGGAAAGAAAAACGGAGGGCCTGCCGTCCAAATTGTCTTGTCAGTTCATCCTGCAGGGCGATCCGCTGACAGGGGGATGCATAGAGGGGACGAGGAAAGCCGGCGACGGTTCCCTTCACATGAATGCTCAATTTGGAAGGGGATGCAAAAGGGTCCCCCTGAACATGGTCAATCGAGAGTATATACTGGGGAAATTGATAGGTCCCTCGTGTATCCTTATAGGCCGGGTATCCCCGATGATCGATTTTTTCTAGTAGATTTCTCAGATCTGCAGCCATCTGCATATCACATTGCCTCCTTATTTTGTGTTTTTATTACATCATATCCGAACTGCGGATTCTGTCAAGATTTTTTTTGAAATTCCTGTGATTTTATCACAGACAAAGCGTTCGGAGTGTGGTACAATAGGCGTGGCATGACAGCCATCTGTACGGGAAGTGACTGAGCCACGCCTCGAGTTTGACGCCCTTTGGCGGCAAACTCCGAAAGGCGTCTAAGGTGTGGTACAATAGGCGTGGCATGACAGCCATCTGTACGGGAAGCGACTGGGCCACGCCTCGAGTTTGCCGGGCAGCGCCAGGAGTGAGGCGGTTCATCGATGGATTCAAAAAGCCAAATAAGGAGAGGAGTAAGTCCCGATCGGCTGTTGGGTGAACTCCATATATGAATATATTAAAAGGAGAGGATCAGCATGAAAGTCGTGATCATTGGAGGTGTCGCAGGAGGAGCGACTGCGGCGGCAAGACTCAGAAGATTGGATGAATCCGCGGAGATTATTATCATCGAACGCAGTGGCTATGTATCCTACGCGAACTGTGGGTTGCCCTATTATATCGGCGGCGTCATTACCGAGAAGGAGGATCTGACGCTGCAGACACCGACGAGTTTTTGGAATCGATTTCGGATTGAGGTGCGGACGCATCAGGAGGCGGTTCGGATTCGACGGGAGGAGAAGGTCGTAGAAGTACGAAATCTAGTCACGGGAGAGACCTATGAGGAAAGCTATGATAAGCTCCTGCTTTCACCAGGCGCGACAGCCATCAAGCCAAACATTCCGGGTGTAGAACTGGAGGGAGTTTTCACTCTGCGTACGGTGGAGGATACCTGGCATATACGCGAATGGATAGAGAAGAAAAAGCCGGCGCGCGCGATTGTGATCGGCGGTGGATTCATCGGATTGGAAATGCTGGAGAATCTCGTGCATGCGGGGATTCAGACCACGCTCCTGCAAAAGAGCGAACAGGTGATGCCGCCGCTGGATTATGATATGGCTTGTGGTGTTCATGCGTATTTGCGGAAGATGGGGGTGGATCTTCGTCTGCGGCAGAACGTGACAGGGATCGAGAGGACAGAAACAGGGATGACTGTGCAGATAGCGGGACAGGAGGATATCGAGACCGACCTGGTGATCCTGGCCATTGGCGTGAGTCCCGAGACCTGGCTGGCCAAGGATGCGGGCCTTACACTGGGAATGCGAGGCGCTATTATGGTGAATCCGCATATGCAGACGTCCGATCCGGATATTTATGCGGTCGGTGACGGAGTCACCGTACCGCATTATGTGACCCAGGAACCGACGTGGATTGCGCTGGCGGGTCCTGCCAATAAAGAAGGGCGCATCGCGGCAGATCATATGTGCGGTCTCGAAAGCAGTTATACGGGGAGCCAGGGTTCCTCTATTTTGAAGCTTTTTGACATGAGCATCGCGTCTACGGGTTTGAATGAGAAAGGTGCAGAAGCGGCAGGTATTCCGTATGATTATGTGGTGACGTTTTCGCCGTCGCATGCAAGCTATTATCCTGACGCTTCGAATATGACGGTGAAGGTTTTGTTCCATAAGGAGACAGGACGGATCCTAGGCGCGCAGATCGTGGGTTTTGCGGGTGTAGATAAACGAATCGATGTATTGGCCGTGTCTATTCGCGCACACATGACAGGGCAGGATCTGACGGATCTGGAATTGGCCTATGCGCCCCCATTTTCTTCGGCGAAAGATCCAGTGAATATGGCCGGTTTTGTCATCGAAAATGTGCGCCAAGGCCTGGTGAAACAGTATCGTTGCCAGGATATCGAAGGGCTGCCGCAGGACGGAAGCATTCTCATGTTGGACGTACGAACGGACAGGGAATATGCGGCCGGACATATCCCGAATTCTATACACATTCCGCTGGACAGCCTGCGGGAGCATGTGAGCGAACTGGATCCGTGTAAGCCGATCTATGTAAACTGCCAAAGCGGTTTGCGAAGCTACTTGGCCTGTCGGATTCTTTCGCAGCATGGTTTTCGCTGCTATAATCTGATCGGCGGATATCGTTATTACGCGCTGTTGCAATCCGAGAAGGAACTGGACACAGCGCCGAGCCATTCCTGTGGATTGCCCATTCATTAACTGCAAAAAGGGACTGTTCAAAAATTTATTTTTGTGAGAGAATAAAGGCGGATAGGAGGTAGGATACACATGAAGGTACGAGAAAAAACATGGAACGGCACCATTTCGCCAGAAAAAACGCAGCGAGAAGTGGAGAATGGCCTCCTGGCCAGGAAAGCCGCGGCGGAGGGATTTGTACTTCTGAAAAATGAGGGGCATCTTTTGCCGATGTCCAAAGGCGCACGGATGGGGCTGTATGGCGGGGGAGCCGCTTGTACGGTGAAAGGCGGTACTGGATCAGGGGATGTGAATGAACGTGTGTCTGTGACGATTGCCCAGGGACTCCGGAATGCCGGATACGAGATTACGAGCGAGTCCTGGCTCACAGCGTATGAACAGCTGTATCATGTATCCAGAGAAAAATGGCGCGATATGATTCTACGCAAAATGGACCAGATGGGCGGCAACTTTTTTAACGCGTATTCTACGATGCCTTACCATATGCCGGCCGGCCCTCGGATCGATGAGGAAACGGCGAAGACGGACGGTGCCGATACGGCAGTGTTTGTACTGGCGAGGGTTGCCGGCGAGAATGCGGATCGACGGGATGAGAAGGGAGATTATTTTCTGTCAGAGGAGGAGGAGGATTTACTGGCGCAGCTAAGCCGCTGTTACGATCATGTCGTTCTTGTGATCAATGCCGGAGGACCGGTGGATCTGGGTTTTTTGGAGAAGTATCCCAGGATAGAGGCCGTTTTGTACTATGTCCAGGCAGGACAGGAGGGCGGAAATGCGTTGGCGGATGTGTTTACGGGAAGGGTTGCGCCATCTGGCAAACTGGTAGATACCTGGGCCGGGAGCTATGCGGATTATCCCAGCGCCGACACGTACAGTTACCATAGCGGTCATATGGAGTGTGAAGTATATCGGGAAGGCATCTATGTGGGATATCGCTATTTTGATACGTTTGAAGTGCCGGTGCGGTTCGGATTCGGTCATGGACTTTCCTATACCTCATTTTCATGGGAGGTTTCTCACATCATTTGGGATGTTTCGGCAAAGCAGATTCGGGTTCAGACACGGGTTGTGAATACGGGGAATCAGTATAGCGGCAAGGAAGTGCTGCAGGTCTATGTATCCTGTCCCCAGGGCCGACTCGGGAAAGAATTTCGGAGGCTGGCGGGCTTTGGAAAGACCGGAGTTTTGTGGCCCGGCGCGTCCTGCGACCTTACGGTTTCATTTTCCATAGAGCAATTGGCGTCTTATGATGAGGAGCGGTCGGCTTGGATTCTGGAAGAGGGCTTATACGGCGTTTGGATGGGAGATTCTCTGGAGAGTGCGCGGTTAGCTGGCACACTACGCCTGGACCAGGAACATGTCCTGCTGCAATGCGCGCCGATCTGTGTGCCGCAGGAGACGATCGAGGAAATATCCCCGGATCCGGATCGGATTAGAGAGCGGGAAGCTGCTTGGCATAAGGAAGCAGAGGGGCTATGCTGTGTGGAAATCGCATCGCGGGATCTGACGAAACGAAGCGTGGCCTACACGGCGGCGCAAATACCGTTGTCGGGTCCGGCGGGGGAGATTGTGGAGAAGCTTTCCACAGAGCAGCTCATACATCTGGCCTGCGGAGAACCCAGCCGGGGACAGGAGAGAAGCGCCCTGGGTTCTGCCGGGATGTCGATTCCGGGATCCGCTGCGGAGACATCGTCGGTCGCAGCAGAAGACCCCTGGAATGTGGCCAGTATTGTCTTGGCAGATGGACCGGCAGGCATACGGCTTCATCAGACGTATCAGGTCGAGAATGGGCAAGTCATGGGCCAAGACTTTTTGGCATCTTTTGAAAGAGGATATTTCTCACAGAAAAAAGAAAAGAAGGGAACGACGTATTATCAGTATTGTACGGCCATTCCCGTGGGTACCCTCCTGGCACAGACATGGAATCAGGATTTACTGTGGAAAATAGGAGAGATGATTGGGCGGGAGATGGAGTTGTTTCAGGTAGATCTATGGCTGGCGCCCGGCATGAACATTCACAGAAACCCGTTGTGCGGTCGTAATTTCGAGTATTATTCTGAGGATCCGCTGGTATCGGGTATGACGGCCAGTGCAATTGTACGCGGTGTACAGAGCAAAGAGGGACGAGGAGCTACGATTAAGCATTTTGCCTGCAACAATCAGGAAGAATACCGAATGGGATCGGATTCGATCCTGTCGGAGCGTGCCCTGCGGGAGATTTATCTGAAAGGCTTTGAGATCGCTGTGCGGGATGCACAGCCGATGGCGATCATGACGTCCTATAACATGATCAATGGGATCCACGCGGCGAATCATTACGATCTCTGCATGAAGGCGGCGCGAGACGAGTGGGGATTCGCGGGTGCGATTATGACAGACTGGACCACAACGAATGCGACGCCGCGAGGCGAGTGCACGGCTGCTGGATGTATGAGAGCAGGAAACGACATGGTTATGCCCGGTATGGAGATGGACTTTGAGAGCATTCGGTCAGCGCTTGCTGAGGGGACGTTGGATATCATGGATCTGAAGCGATGCGTCTGGAATACCATTCGTATCATTCTGCAGTCGGGACGGTACGAGGAAGCAGTGAGTTATTCCCGCCAGTTCCGCGGACTGGGAACCTATATGACCGCGGAATAATACTTGACAGGCGGTGCTTTTGCTGATATGATAGTAAGCGAGAAGATAAAGGAAGCTCTGTATAGACGGGGCGTTTCAGGAGGTACATCGGAATGAAATATCATCGTATTTTACTGAAGCTGAGCGGCGAGGCATTGTCTGGGGACAAGGGATTCGGATTTGACGAGGCGACGGTGCGGCAAGTAGCCGGGCAGGTGAAAGAGGCCCATGCACAGGGAACGCAGATTGGAATCGTCATCGGCGCGGGCAATTTCTGGCGCGGCAGAAGTTCCCAGGAGATGGACCGGGTGAAGGCGGATCAGATTGGTATGCTGGCTACGGTGATGAATTGTTTGTACGCTTCTGAGATCTTTCGGGGGGAGGGTATGGATACCTCCATTTACGCGCCCTATCCTGTCGGACTCTATACGGAGAATTTCAATAAGGATAAGGTGAATCGGGATCTGGCGGAGGGCAAGGTGGTCTTCTATGCGGGAGGTACGGGACATCCCTATTTCTCGACCGATATGGCGATCGCGCTGCGTGCCGTGGAGACGGATTGCGATGTCATGCTCATGGCAAAGAGTGTGGATGGCGTGTATGATGATGATCCCCGTAAGAATCCACAGGCCAAGCGGTATGATGAACTCACCTATCAGGAGATCCTGGAGAAGAACCTGATGGTGATGGATTTGCCCGCGGCAGCCCTGTGTATGGAAAATCATATGCCGGCGGTGCTGTTCGCCTTGAAAGAAGAACGGAGCATTATTCGCGTGGTGAATGGCGAGAAGATCGGTACCACCATTGTAGGATAAAATAAAGGCAAAGGAGAGAGTACAATGGCAAAGTCAGATATGAAGCCGTATGAGGAACGGATGGAGAAAGCCATCCTGGCGTTGGAGGAGGAGTTCAATACGATTCGGGTAGGTCGTGCGAATCCCCATATATTGGATAAGATCATGGTGGATTACTATGGTTCTCCGACTCCATTGCAGCAAGTGGGCAATATTACGGTGCCTGAGGCAAGACTTCTGGTCATTCAACCCTGGGATGCCTCTATGATCAAGAAAATCGAGAAGGCCATTTTGATGTCCGATATCGGAATCAATCCGACGAACGACGGGAAGGCCATTCGCCTGGTATTTCCGGAGCTTACGGAGGAGAAGCGTAAGGAGCAGGGCAAGGAAGTGAAGAAGCGGGGCGAGGCGGCTAAGGTGGCGGTGCGCAATATCCGCAGAGACGGTATGGATGCCTTTAAGAAGCAGAAGAAGGACAGCGATATGACAGAAGATGACCTGAAGGGCCTGGAAAAGGAAATGCAGGACTTGACGGATCGTTTTATCAAAGAGATCGACAGCAGAATCGAGAAGAAGACAAAGGAAGTTATGTCCGTATAAGAAGCAGGAGGCTGATGCGAATCGGCCTCTTTCCTTCATGGGGCAGGAGAAGAGGATCATATGGGACAATATGAACGAGTGGAGAAGCTTCCGAAAGAGAGAATTCCCCGGCATGTGGCGATTATTTTGGACGGCAACGGCCGATGGGCCGAGGAACATGGAGTATCTAGATCGAAAGGACACCTGACGGGGGCAGAGAATGTGGAAACCATATCGGACGCTCTGATTGATATGGGGATTTCTTATCTGACCGTCTATGCGTTTTCTACGGAAAATTGGAAACGCAGTCAGGAGGAAGTTTCTTATCTGATGATGCTTTTGAAGCGATACTTGATTAAGAACAAAAAAGATGCGATACGCAGAAATATCCGGATTCGGGTATTAGGAGATAAATCCGGTCTGGCGCCAGACCTTCAGGCGCTGATTGCTGATGTGGAACAGTCGACGGCCGACCTCAATTCCTTTTATTTGCAGTTTGCGATCAACTACGGCGGACGGGATGAGATTCGGCGGGCCGTACAGAGGATCGCGGAAGAGAAAATACCTACGAATCTCATTACGGAGAAGGTGATCAGCGATCATCTGGATACGGCCGGGATCCCGGATCCGGACCTTTTGATTCGGACCAGCGGAGAAGAGAGAATCAGTAATTTTCTTCTATGGCAGTTGGCGTACAGCGAATTTTATTTCTCTTCAAAATACTGGCCGGATTTTACGCCGCAGGATTTGGAGGAGGCCATACTCAGCTATGCCGGACGGCAGCGCCGTTTTGGCGGCAGAAAATGAGGGAGGGATAGGGATGCTTAAGAGAACGATCAGTGGTGCGGTTCTGATTCTCATCATGATCGGATTGATGTATGCGGGCGGAAATCTCCTTCTCATCGGCCTTCTTGCCATGAGTTTGATAGGTCTGTGGGAATTCTGTCACGCGGTGAGCACCGGTGGGCATAAACCCTACCTGTACTTGGGAATGGCAGGCACCTTGTTTTATTATGGTTTGATATGGAGCGCTATCGAAAATGTGTGGAGTTCGGCTATTTTTCTGCTATATATCGTTGTTTTCTTGATGGCGCTGATGATCCGGAGTGTCATGGCCTATCCAGAAAGACGAGTGGAGGATGGAGCCTTGACGCTGATGGGATTTCTGTATGTTCCCGTGCTCTTTTCATTCCTATATTTTTTGCGGGAGCAGGACGATGGCATTTTCTATGTCTGGTATGTGTTCCTGGCGTCCTGGGGATGCGATACCTGCGCGTACCTGGCTGGACGATTCTTTGGCAAGCATAAGATGTCTCCGCATCTGAGTCCGAAGAAGACGGTGGAGGGAGCGATAGGCGGCACATTGGGAGCCATTCTGCTTTCCATGATATATGCGTTCTGTATCCATTCCTTTGTGCATGTGGACAGTGCGGAACTCTATATTCTGAGTTTCTTGATCGGCTTATTCGGCGCGTTCCTGGGGCAGCTGGGAGATCTGTTTGCCTCCTCCATTAAGCGAGTCATGGGCATTAAGGATTTTGGACATCTGATACCGGGGCATGGAGGCATTCTGGATCGGTTTGATTCTACCTTGCTGGTAGGTCCGGCCATTATGATCGTGATTTTTGTGATGACATACTTGTCGTAAAGGAGTAACAATATGAAGAACATTGTGGTGCTGGGTTCCACAGGATCCATTGGAACACAGACGCTGGATGTGGCGGCGCGTGCGCCGGAAGAATTTCGTGTGGTAGGGTTAGCCGTGCGTACCTCTGTGCAAAAACTGGTAGAACAGGTACGCCAGTTTCATCCTAAGGCGGCGGTGGTCTATGATGAGGCGGCCTACGCCAAGCTGGCAGCTGATTGGCATGAGCCGGATACCAAACTGTTATGCGGTATGGAAGGGCTTTTGGAGATCGTATCCATGTCGGAAGTGGATATGGTGGTGACGGCTATGGTCGGAATGATTGGCCTACGGCCTACGGTACAAGCCATTCAGGCGGGCAAAGATATTGCGCTGGCGAACAAGGAGACTCTGGTATGCGCCGGAAGGTTGATCATGGATCTGGCAGAAAAGAAGGGCGTTCGGATTCTGCCGGTGGATAGCGAGCACGGCGCGATTTTTCAATGTCTTGCGGGTATAGATCCAGGGAGCCTGCATAAAATCATACTGACGGCGTCCGGGGGACCCTTCCGGGGGATACGCGGTGATGAACTGGCTAATGTGCGCAAGGAGCAGGCTTTGCAGCATCCGAATTGGAGTATGGGCGCGAAGATCACCATTGATTCGGCTTCCATGGTCAATAAGGGACTGGAGATGATCGAAGCCAGGTGGCTCTTTCATTGTCCGCCGGAGCGGATTGACGTATTGGTTCATCCGCAGAGCATCGTACATTCCATGGTAGAACTGGTGGATGGCGCGGTCTTGGCTCAGTTGGCGGTGGCGGATATGCGACTGCCGATTGAGGTCGCCCTGGCCTATCCGAAGCGGGGAAGAAGGATCGTAGAACCCTTGGATCTTTCGAAGATCGGAATGCTTTCCTTTGAAAAGCCGGATGAAGAGGTGTTTATATCTCTGCGCTTGGCGAGAGAGGCCATGAAGCGGGGAGGACTGTTTCCGGCGGCCCTGAACGCGGCCAATGAGTGTGCCGTAGCCGCCTTTCTGGCGGACCGTATCGGATTTACGACCATTTATCAATGGATCGAGCAGGGAATGGAATGGGCGGAACGGCATGGCTTTGACGGCGAGACCTATACGCTGGAAGAGGTATTTGCTCTGGAAGCGGGAATCCGGCAGAAATTTGGAGAAGCATGGTAGAAAGGTGGGAATGGATTGGGGATCATCATCGCCATATTGGTGTTTGGTTTCATGATCTTGATTCATGAATGGGGACATTTTATTGCGGCTCGTGCGCATGGGGTTTTCGTGCAGGAATTTGCACTGGGGATGGGGCCTAAGATCATAAGTCATACATCGAAGAAGACGGGAACCGTGTTTTCCTGGCGTGTTTTCCCCATTGGCGGATATTGTCAGATGTTGGGTGAGACGGAACAGGCGGAGGGAGAAGGCTCTTTTTCCGAAAAGTCCGTTTGGGCCCGCATGACGATTGTGGCGGCAGGGCCGCTTATGAATATTTTGACGGCTTTTATCTTGGGGATTGTGGTGATTGCTTCTACTGGATACACGACGACGGTGATCGGCGCTTTAGATGCGGGATATGGTGCGGAGGCAGTCGGTCTTGCGGTGGGAGATCGGATTGTGGAGATCAACGACGAATCGGTGCACATTCTTCAGGATCTCCAGTACGCGTTGATGGATGTACAGGATGCGCCGGTGGAGATCACAGTCGAGAAGGCAGACGGTACGAGAAGTACCGTTACGATCACACCGCGATACGACGAAGAATTGGGACGGTATCGAATTGGGATCACGGCGGAAGGTCGCAGCCAGAGTTGGGGAGAGATTTTGGCAGGAGAGGGAATCGGCGTGCTTCCAGAGGTGATCTGGAATACGGTGGCCCAGTCTTTCTGGCAGAGGGTAGGAGACGTGGAAGTGGTCATCCGCAGTGTGGTGCAGCTTATCACAGGGCAGGTATCCTTTGACGATATGATGGGCCCGATTGGAATTGTCAGCGTCGTAGGCGAATCCTACAGTGTCGGGGCGCAAGTGGATATCTGGGCCGGAATTCTGAATGTGTTGAGCCTAACCTCACTTTTATCCGTGAACATGGGCGTCATGAATCTGTTTCCGATCCCGGCGCTGGACGGAAGCCGTCTGATATTTCTGGCATTGGAAGGGATCCGGAAGAAACCTTTGTCGCCACAGTTGGAAAATGGAATCTATACGGTAGGTTTCCTGCTTTTGATGCTTCTGATGCTGTTTGTGGCTTATCAGGATATTGTGAGACTGTTTGTGTAAATCTAGGGAAAATCGGAGTGTGAAGGATGTATACGCGAGAGAAAACAAAACAGGTACGCGTGGGGAAACTGTCTTTGGGAGGCGGCGCGCCGATCTGGATTCAGTCCATGACGAATACCAAAACGAGGGATGCGGAGGCGACGATTCGTCAGATCCATGCGCTGGAAGAGGCAGGGTGCGAGATCGTTCGAGCGACGGTGCCGGACAGGGAGTCGGCAGAAGCCTTTTGGAAGATCAAAGAAAATATTTCGATTCCGCTCGTGGCGGATATTCATTTCGACTATCGTCTGGCGATCGCTGCCGTAGAACACGGCGCGGATAAGATTCGAATCAATCCGGGGAATATTGGCTCCGAGGACCGTATCAAGGCGGTGGTAGACGCATGCAAAGCGCATCACGTACCGATTCGTATCGGCGTGAACGCCGGTTCTCTGCGGAAAGACCTGGTGGTCAAATATGGAGGCCCTACAGTGGAAGCATTGGTAGAGAGCGCCGAAGAGAACGTACGGTTGTTGGAAAAATTTGATTTTACAGACATTGTGATATCTCTGAAGGCTTCTCATATAAATCTCTGTACTGATGCGTATCTGGCCTTCGCAGAAAAATATCCCTATCCGCTGCATCTAGGCGTGACGGAGGCGGGAACGCTGTTTGACGGTGCGGTCAAATCTGCCATGGGACTTGGAGTCATGCTCCATGCGGGGATTGGAGATACCCTGCGGGTTTCTCTGACGGATGATCCGGTAGAGGAGGTACGTACCGCCAGGAAGATCCTGACCTTTGCGGGACTTCGTCGTTTCGGACCGGAGTTTATCTCCTGCCCGACCTGTGGCAGAACCTCCATTGATCTGGTGAAGCTGGCGAAACAGGTGCAGGAAGCCCTGGATGATCTGACGCTGCCCATCCGCATCGCAGTCATGGGTTGTGTGGTGAACGGACCGGGAGAGGCGCGAGAGGCCGATCTTGGAATTGCTGGAGGGAATGGCGAAGGACTGATCTTTAAAAAAGGAGAGATCTTGTACAAGGTACCGGAAGATCAGCTTCTCGCGGCCTTGGTGCGGGAAGCGAGACAACTGGAACAAGCCGCAAAAGAAAAGGAATGAGAATTTGTGCAGAAGCAGACAGTAAAGGATTATTTTGGCAGATGGATTGGGGATGAGGGGCAGCTGGAGCTGGCTTCTCTTCTTGACGTACAGGAAATTCGCGTCAAGCGGCAGGAACGAATGATGTGCATAGAGGCCCAGACAAGCCATCTGTTCTCGCCGGCTTGGTGTGATACCCTGCAGAAGGCCATTCAGGAGGGGATACAGGATCAGCTTCGGGTCTCGCTCGAAGTTCAATATATACCGAAGAACCAGGAAGATATCTGGGAAGATGCCTGGGATATGGCGTTAGATACGGAACGTCCTTTGCACCCGATGCTGGTGTCCATTCTGTCTTCTCCAAAAAGGTCGTCCTGTAGAGCAGGACAAGTAGAAATCAAATTGCCGGCATCTCAGGTGCGGCTGCTTCGACACAGCGGGATTCTTCCGCGGCTGGAAGCGGATATGCGGCAGATTACAGGGAGCAATGCGCAGATTCATCTGCAGGAAGAAGCGGAGACGCCGGATCGGATGCGGCAGCAGGAGGAAGAACGTAAGAAAAGAGAAGAAAGCATTCTGCGAAAGATGTGGATACAGAATGCTGCCGCATCCGAAGAACAGATGGGGCTGCAGAGTCAGGCCATGGTGGAACCGGGCGAGCTTCCCTGGGATGATCCGGCGGACAGCTGGGGGGCGGGAATGTCGGAGATGGAAGAATCAGAGGAGGAAGAGACGCAGGGGGATCAGATTCTTCTGGGAAGGCGAATTACTGGCAAGATCGGCGAGTTGGATCCGTTGGAGGATAAGAAGCGCTATGTATTGCATGGGATCGTATCGGCGAAAAGCGAGCGGGAGATCAAGGGAGAAAAGACCCTGCTGCAGCTTACGCTGACAGATTATCAAAAGGAAGCCATTGTTAAAGCGTTTGTATCGAATGAGGACTATGAGAAATGGGGAGAGAAGATCGCAAACGGTGTGACGCTCATGGTGAAGGGGACAGCCAAGCAGGATGACTACCTTCACGCGGTAACATTGATTGCTAATCATATCACCCTGTGCCAGGAGGACTATCCGATTGATCCGGATGTAAAGGCGGCGATGGATCAAATGATCATCGGAACGCCCTTTGAGGCGCAGAATGAACGACCGTTGCGCAATATCGAGGCTGTCAGCGGTACGGTGACGGTACAGGGGGATGTGATCCTGCACGAGGCCAATGAGGATCGGTCGGGCAATATGTCGCTCATCATAGATATCACGGATTATAACGGCTCCATTTCCGTATATGCTAAAGTGGACAAGGAGCGGTATAAGGGAATCGCTTCGGATCTGAAGGCAGGAAAGGGCCTGGAAGTCTATGGCGAAATACAGGATGATTACAAAGGGGATCACAGAATTCTGCAGGCGAAGGCGATCCGGCGGCGGAAAAGCGTGATTAAACCACAGCGGGAAGATCACGCGCCGGTGAAGCGGGTAGAATTGCACATGCATACGAAAATGAGCGAGATGGATGCCGTTTCCTCGCCGACGGAGTTGGTGCAGCAGGCGGCCAGATGGGGTCATCCCGCGGTCGCGATCACCGACCATGGTGTGGTACAGGGCTTCCCGGAAGCAATGGAAGCGGCGGAAAAGCTGCCGATCAAGGTGATCTACGGAGTAGAAGCTTATTTGGTAGACGATCTGCAGGAGGCGGTACGGCGAGAGCAGGGACAGGATTTCTCAGTACCTTTTGTCGTTTTCGATATTGAGACCACTGGATTTAATAAGGAACGGGATCATATCATCGAGATCGGTGCCGTCAAAGTGCAGAATGGGGAGACCGTGGATACGTTCAGTACCTTTGTGAATCCCGGTGTGCCCATTCCGGCGAAGATTACCGAGTTGACTAGTATCACTGACGAGCAGGTGCAGAATGCGCCCTCGATCGAGGAGGTGCTTCCGCAGTTTCTACAGTTCTGTGAAGGCGCAGTTTGGGTAGCTCATAATGCGGGCTTCGATTCTGGCTTCATAGAAACCAAGGCCAGAGACCTGGGAATGGAGGATCTTTCCTTTACGGTGGTGGATACGCTGGCATTGGCCCGGGGTCTGTATAATCAACTTAAGAGATACACGCTGGATGCGGTCTGCAAACATCTGGGCATTTCTCTGGAAAATCACCATAGAGCTGTGGATGATGCCGGAGCCACGGCGGAGATCTTCAAGCGCTGCCTCCTGGAGCTTGCGGAGCAGAACGTGAAGAAACTCTCGGATATCAATCCGTTCATCATGGCGCGAGTGGATGTGAAGCGTCTCCGGGCGCATCATGCCATCATTCTGGTGCGGAATCTGACGGGACTCCGAAATCTATACGAACTCATTTCCGTCGCGCATCTGCAGTATTTCTACCGGGTGCCGCGGATTCCCAAGTCGGAGCTGAATTGCCTGCGGGAGGGCTTGCTTCTGGGAACGGCCTGTGAAGCAGGGGAACTCTATCAGGCGGTGTTGGATAACGACGGACCGGAGGTCATCGAGAATCTGGTCAATTATTATGACTATTTGGAGATTCAGCCGCTCTGCAATAATGAGTTCATGGTACGTGATCATACGGTGCCGGACATGGAAGCGTTGAAGGATATCAACCGCAGGATTATAGAGCTGGGAGAGCAGTATCATAAGCCTGTAGTCGCGACCTGCGACGTTCATTTCATGAATCCGGAAGATGGCATCTATCGAAAGATTATTCTAAAGGGAAAAGGCTTTGACGATGCGGATCAGCAGGCTCCGCTCTATTTTAGAACCACAGAAGAGATGCTGGAGGAATTCAGCTATCTGGGAGAAGAAACGGCGCGCAAAGTGGTCATTGACAATCCCATCATGATCAGCGAGCAGATCGAGAAGATCAAGCCGATTCCGGACGGTACTTTCACGCCGGAGATTCCCGGCGCGAATGATGAATTGGTAGAGATTACACATAATAAGGCGAAGAGTATCTATGGAGACCCGTTGCCCGAACCGGTTCAGGCACGTCTGGACCGGGAGCTGACCTCCATCATCAAGAATGGATTTGCCAGTTTGTATATCATCGCGCAGCGATTGGTATGGCATTCCAATGCGGATGGATACGTGGTAGGTTCCCGAGGATCCGTAGGATCTTCTTTTGTGGCGACTATGGCGGGAATCACGGAAGTGAATCCGCTGAAACCGCATTACTACTGCAAAGAATGTAAGTACAGCGAGTTCGATTCCGAAGAGATCAGGGCCAATGCCGGTAAATCGGGATTTGATTTGCCGGATAAGGTTTGTCCTCGTTGCGGAAGTATGCTCATGAAAGAAGGTCATGATATTCCGTTCGAGACCTTCCTGGGATTCGACGGAGATAAGGAGCCAGATATCGACCTGAATTTCTCCGGAGAATATCAACCCAGGGCGCATGCCTTTACGGAAGAACTCTTCGGAAAAACGCAGGTATTCCGCGCAGGGACCATGGGTGGTCTGGCGGATAAGACAGCCTACGGCTATGTGAAGAAATATGTAGATGAGCATCATATGCGTCTCAATCGAGCGGAGATCAATCGGTTGGTGGCGGGTTGTACAGGCGTGCGGCGCACCACAGGACAACATCCCGGCGGACAGATGGTTGTGCCCAAGGGATACAGCATCTATCAGTTCTGTCCGGTGCAGTATCCGGCCAATAAGGCAGAGACGGGCACGATCACAACGCATTTTGATTACCATCAACTGCACGGGCGTCTTTTGAAACTGGATATTCTGGGACACGATGATCCGACGATGATCCGTATGCTCATGGATCTGACGGGGGTGGACGCGACTACGATACCCGTCGATAATAAAGAGGTGCTGTCCCTGTTCTTGGGGACGGAGGCTTTGGGCGTCACGCCGGAACAGATTGGCAGTCCCGTGGGTACCTATGGCGTCCCGGAATTTGGTACGCGATTTGTTCGACAGATGCTGGTGGATACAAAGCCGCAGTGTTTTTCGGATCTGGTGCGTATTTCCGGACTTTCTCACGGAACGGATGTGTGGAATAATAATGCGCAGGATCTGATTCGGGATCATGTGGCCACCATTTCGGAGGTTATCTGTACCCGGGATGATATTATGACCTATCTCATTCGGCATCATATGGATAATCTGTATTCCTTCAAGACTATGGAAGCGGTTCGAAAGGGAAAGGGATTGAAGCCGGAGGATGAGAAGGCCATGCGGGAGGCGGGCGTGCCGGAGTGGTATATTAAATCTTGCCAGAAGATCAAGTACCTTTTCCCGAAGGGGCATGCGACGGCCTATGTGATGATGGCGCTTCGAGTCGCCTACTATAAGGTGTTTTATAAAGAAGCCTATTATGCGGCCTTCTTCAGTATTCGCGCGAAAGGCTTCGATTATGAACTCATGTGTCAAGGGGAAGATGTGGCTAGAGACGAGAAGGCGCGTCTGGAAGCGTTGGGTAAGGAAGCCTCGGAGAAAGAGAAGGATATGATCACCACGCTGGAACTGGTTATCGAGGCCTATTGCCGTGGGATTCAGTTTGAGCCGATCAGTCTGGAAAAATCCGGTGCTGACCGTTTTAGACTGTCCGAGGAAGGACATCTCATTCCGCCCTTTACCTCATTAAACGGCATGGGTGCCGCTGCGGCGAAGGCCATTGTGGACGCGCGGGAAGAGGGAGAGTTCCGAACGATTGATGATTTCTGTGTGCGCGCCAAGGTATCTAAGACTACGCTGGAACAGATGCGAAAACTTCATATCCTGGATGGTATGCCGGAATCTATGCAGATGAGCCTGTTTTAAACATAAAAAAAGACAAAGTCCCAATTGGATAGGGGGCTTTGTCTTTTTTTAGGAAATGCAGGGGATCACGCCTCGGCGCGGGATCTCCGTTTCCATTTGACATGTTGTACCCAGTCGATCGTATTGGAAGATACGATGACGCTCACGATCGAGAAAACAATGCTGGACAGCGGAATGTAAGAAAGGGAGAGACCCAGAACCACCAGATCGATCATGAGATACGCTCGAGAGAGCCGCCAATGGGTCACATGGGACAGTGTCAGAGCCAATGCGTCGTCACCGCCGCTGGAACCACCCTGTCGTACCACAATTCCCGCGCCTATTCCGACAAATAGTCCGCCCAGAATGGCAGCGATTAGGGGATAGGCGGATAGATCCGGCAACATAGGCGGAAACAACTCCCAGAACTCATAAAACAGGGAAACACATAGAGTAGAGATCGCTGAGATCTTAATAAAACGTCCGCCCAGATATTTATAAGCTAGAAGATATCCGGAAATATCCAGGATGGGGGTGATGACGGAAGGCGGCAGCCCCATCCAGTGCTCGATGAGCAGCATGGTGCCAATTAACCCTCCCTCGGTAATATGTGTCTGCTGATGAATGTTGTGAACGCCAAAGGTACAGATGGCCGAACCGATAATGATAAAAAAGATCATAGAAGGCGTGATGCCTTCCTTCAACCTTCGTACCCAGGAGCTCACGGTACGCTTAAACATGATAAACCTCCTTTGTGGATTTTCCACACTTCTAAGGATAAACCATATAGCAACTATAAGGTCAAGAGAAAATCAGAATTTTTTTAAAATCTCTTGCATTTATTGGGGGATAGTGCTATACTAATACAGTGTATGAGTTAAGTTTTAGAGAGTGGGGTGACCCGCTCTCATTTGTTGTAAGCCGGATACAGGCGGTGTAAGTGAGGTGATTGTATGAAGAAAGCAGAAATGATTCAGTTGGTGGAAGAATGCCTCAAGCCCTTTGCGGCCGAGCGGGGATATGAGATCGTGGATGTGGATTTCGTCAAGGAAGGATCCAATTGGTATCTGAAGGTCTTCGGTGATAAAGAAGGCGGTTTTTCCATCAATGACTGCGTGGATACCAGTCATTATCTGGATGAGCAGCTGGAGAAGGCGGATCCTATCGACATTCCTTATATCTTGGAAGTAAGCTCACCAGGCTTAGACCGTCCGCTCAAGAAAGATAAGGATTTTGTCCGCAGTATAGGCAAGTTGGTTGAGGTGAAGTTATATACGCCTCATAAGGAGGGCGCATTTGCAGGGGAGCGGGAGTTTACCGCAAAGCTGGTGTCCTATGATCCACAGACGCAGGAAGTGACGCTCGCGGACGAGGATGACGTAATTAGCATATGGAATCGCAAAGAGCTGGCCGGGATTCGTTTGGCCGTGATATTCTAATGATAGGAGGAGATCGTCAAAATGAATGATTTTGTAATGGCCCTGGAGGAACTCCAGCGGGAAAAGGGAATCGACAAAGAGGTCGTATATGAGGCCCTGGAGGCTTCGCTGGTATCAGCTTGCCGTAAGAATTTCGGGACCTCCCAGAATATCAAGGTGGATCTGAACCGCGAGGATGGTACAGTGAAGGTGTGGGCACAAAAAAACGTGGTGGATGTGCCGCAGGACGATAATCTGGAGATCAGCTTAGAAAAGGCGCAGCAGATCAATCCGACTCTTCAGACCGGAGATGTAGTGGATGTGGAAGTGACTCCGAGAAATTTTGGACGGATTGCCGCACAGAATGCCAAGCAGGTGGTGGTGCAGAAGATCCGGGAAGCGGAGCGTAATATCATCTATGGAGAGTATAAGGGAAAGGAACGCGAGATGGTTTCCGGCATGATTCAGCGGAAGGAGAAGAAGAACGTATACATCAACCTGGGCCGAACGGAAGCACTTCTGAGTCCGGCGGAGCAGATTCCCGGAGAAGAATATAAGCAGAATCAAGTGATTAAGGTCTATGTGGTGGAAGTGCGTAATACGCCCAAGGGCCCGCAGATCCTAGTGTCTCGGACGCATCCGGAACTGGTGAAGCGTTTGTTTGAGCAGGAGGTGCCGGAGATTCACGAAGGCATCGTGCAGATCAAGAATATCGCGAGAGAACCTGGTTCTCGGAGCAAATTGGCAGTTACGAGTAAGGATCCGCAGGTGGATCCGTTAGGCGCTTGTGTAGGTCCGAATGGAGATCGTGTCAATGCCGTAGTCAATGAGTTGTCCGGCGAGAAGGTCGATATCGTGGTATGGAACGAACAGCCGGATGTATACATTGCGGCTGCCCTCTCTCCGGCACAGGTGTTGCGTGTCGATGTGGATCCGGAGAATTTCATGGCGTCCGTAACCGTACCGGAAAATCAGCTTTCTCTGGCGATCGGTAAGGATGGACAGAATGCGCGTCTGGCGGCGCGTCTTACCGGATATCGTATTGATATCAAGAGTGGCACGCTGGGCCGTGTCATCATGGATGAAGAGGAGGATGACTACTTCGTGCCTCCCTTCGATGATGAAGACGACTAAGCCGATATAAAGGAGATATGGCATGCTGAAACAAAGAAAGGTTCCCATGCGGAAATGTACGGGTTGCCAGGTTATGAAGAATAAGAAGGAGATGCTTCGGATCGTGAGAGACCCCGAAGGGCATGTTTCTTTGGATCGTACGGGGAAAAAGTCTGGACGAGGTGCTTATATCTGCGATCAGGAAGAATGTCTGGAGAAGGCCATTCAGAATAAGGGCATCGAACGTTCTCTGGGTGTTCCTATATCCGAGGAGCTCGTGGAAACTCTGCGAGAGGAGTTTCGACAAAAATGAACGAGCAGGATATTTTGCAGATGCTCGGGTTGTGTAGCAAAGCCGGCCGGGCTGTATCCGGCGAGTTTCAGTGTGAGGATGCGCTGAAGAGAGGCAAGGCCAGGCTGGTCGTGGTTGCCCAGGATGTATCCGCAAACACATATAAGAAATTTAAGAATAAGAGTGAGTATTACCATGTGCCTTTTTATCAGCTTTCCTGTAATAAGGAAGGATTGGGAAGGGCCATTGGGAAAGAAAAGCGCTCCTGCGTCGCGGTAACGGATATCGGATTGGCAGAGAGCATATTGAAAAAAATGGAGGAGAATTGATCTCCGGAATATCCGAAAGGTGGAAATGAGCCAGTGGCAAAAATAACAGTTGAAAGTTTGGCAAAGCAATTAAAAGTCAGTAGCGGAGACGTGCTGAAATGTTTAGAGAGTATCGGGGTATTTGTTCCCAATGCCAAGGCTCCTCTGGAGATGGAGGAGATCCGTAAGGTCTGTGTAAAGCTGACAGGGAAAGAACCTCGGTTTAAGCGGCCGGCGGCAAAGAGCGCGGCCGGAAAGCCCGCGTCTAAGAAAGAAGAGAACAAACCAGTTCCTAAGAAGCAAGAGGAACCGTCAGTTCCTGAGAAGAAGCAAGAGGAACCGACGGCTCCTGAGAAAAAAGAAGAGGCGGCAGCAAAAACGGCTCCGGAAAAGAAAGAGACGGTGAATGAGAAACCGATATCTCCCAAGAAGGAAGTGACAGTGGACGAGAAACCGATACCTCCCAAGAAGGAAGAGGAACCGCCGAAGGAATCTGTAGTTAAGGAGGAGTCGCCCAGGAGCGTAAAGCCGGAAAAGAAACCGGATAAAAAGCAGGAAGCGGTAAAGGAAAAAGAACCGCAGAAGAAGACAGAACGCCCTGAAACGAGTGCGAAGAAAGAAAACGCGTCCAAGGGAGACCGGCCTCGTACAAACCGGAATGATCGGAATGAAAACCAAAATCGAAGCGAGAGAAATCAGAACCAGAATCAGCGCGGTGGCAGAAACCAGAGACCCAATGAGAATCGGGGAAAGGACCGTAATTTTGGAGATTCGCGCGGCAACGTGCGCCCACAGTCTGGCAATCGCGGCGGTCGGAATCAGGAGGAGCTTTCTATCCCGGAGGCGCCGAAGGAAGTGACGGCTGCCATTGATAAGCCAAAGAAGACGGAGCGCATGCGGAGAGACAAGGATAAGGAAAAAGAGAGAGCGAAGAACGTATCGCAGGATGGTTTTGGACGTCGGCATAATAAGAACTTCATGGTAATGGGTGAGGAGGACGAAGAGGTTGTAAAAAACCGTGTCAAGAAGAATAAGCCTGCGCCCAAACCGCAGGAGGAAGAGGAAGAGATCAAGGTCGTGCAGCTTCCGGCGATGATGACCGTGCGGGAGTTTGCGGATCTGGTCAAGAAGCCGGTGACGCAGATCATCAAGAGCCTGATGCTCAAGGGCAAGATGATGGGGCAAAACGATGATCTGGACTACGAGCAGGCAGAAGCGATGGCGCTGGAAATGGATATTCTGGCAGAACCCATGCAGGAAGAGGATATCTTCAAGGCGTATATGGAGCGGCAGGATGCGCCGGAAAGCCTGAAGAGCCGTCCACCGGTTGTCGTCGTGATGGGGCATGTAGATCACGGTAAGACTTCCTTGTTGGATGCGATTCGCAAGACCAAGGTGACCGCAGGAGAAGCGGGCGGTATCACGCAGCACATCGGTGCCTCCGTAGTCGGTATCAATGGCCGGAAGATCACGTTCCTGGACACCCCAGGACATGAAGCTTTCACGGCGATGCGTCTTCGAGGCGCACAGGTGACAGATATCGCCATTTTGGTAGTTGCCGCAGATGATGGTATCATGCCACAGACGATTGAGGCGATCAACCATGCGAAGGCTGCCGGTGTGCAGATTATCGTAGCGATCAATAAAATGGATAAGCCAGAGGCAAATCCAGATCATGTGAAACAGCAGCTGACAGAATATGAATTGATCCCAGAGGAATGGGGCGGTTCTACGATCTGTGTGCCCGTATCCGCCAAGACCGGAGAAGGAATTGATACTCTATTGGAGATGATTCTTCTAGTTGCCGATATGGAAGAGTATAAGGCGAACCCGGATCGGCCTGCGACAGGGCATGTCATCGAGGCACAGCTGGATAAGGGCCGCGGCGTTGTAGCTACAGCGCTGGTGCAGAACGGCACGCTTAGAATCGGAGATTCGATTGTAGTGGGTAAGGCGTTCGGTCGTGTGAAGGCTATGAGCGATGATAAAGGAAAGAAAGTAAAGAGCGCGGGACCATCGGATCCGGTGGAGATTCTAGGATTGTCGGAAGTTCCCGTAGCGGGAGAACAGTTCTTTGTGACACCAAGCGAGCGTGAAGCTAGACAGCTTGCGGAGAAGGTCAGTGCCAAAGATCGGGAGAAGCTTCTGGAAGGGACTAAGAAGGTTTCGTTGGAGAGTCTCTTCGATCAAATCCAGGCTGGTTCGATGAAAGAACTGAATATCATTGTGAAAGCGGACGTACAGGGTTCCGTGGAAGCGGTGCGTCAGAGTCTGGAGAAGCTGTCTAATGATGAAGTGGTACTCCGAATCGTTCATGGCGGCGTGGGCGCTATCAATGAATCCGATGTGACGCTGGCATCGGCTTCTAATTCGATTATCATCGGTTTCAACGTGCGACCGGACGCGGGTGCCAAGGCCGTGGCAGAGCGGGAAAAGGTGGATATGCGTCTGTACCGCGTGATTTACGATGCAATCGAAGATATCGAGGATGCTATGAAGGGTATGTTGGATCCAGAGTTCCAGGAGAAGATCGATGGTCACGCACAGGTGAGACAGACCTTCAAGGTGTCGGGTATCGGTACGATTGCCGGTTGTTATGTGACCGATGGTAAGATCACAAGGGGCAGCAAGGCGAGACTCGTTCGAGATGGTATCGTTGTCTATGAAGGCGAGATTGATTCTCTGCGCCGCTTCAAAGACGATGTGAAGGAGGTCGCCACGAATTATGAGTGCGGTATTATGCTGAAATCCTTCAGCGATGTCAAGGAAGGCGATACGATTGAAGCCTTCTCGATGGAGGAGATTGCAAGAAGCTAAAAGAAATTGCGATGCCCCGAATGGGGGCATCGCGTGATAGAGGAGATTAGAATGGCAGGAAAAGCAAGTGGACGGATGGAACGCATTAATGAAGAAGTCCGCCGAGAATTGAGTGAAATCCTCCGTGACGAGGTAAAGGACCCTCGAATTGAGACACCGTTGTTATCGGTTCTAAAGGCAGATACGACGCGGGATCTGAAATATTGCAAAGTATATATCAGTATCTTGGGAGATGAGAAACGGCGGGATGAGACCGCCAAGGCACTCAAATCCGCATCCGGATTTATTCGTCGAGAGCTGGCCGCGCGGCTGAATCTGCGGAATACGCCGGAACTCAAATTTATCATGGATGATTCGATCGAATATAGCATTCATATTTCCAAGATGCTGAAGGATTATGGTGTGGAAGCATCGCAGGAAGAGGCGGGGGAAGACGATGACGTTTGAGGAGATGGCGAAGGGCTTTCAGGCTTTTGTGGATCGACAGGATCGCTTGATTCTGAGCGGTCATATCCGGCCGGACGGAGACAGTATCGGAGCCTGCGTGGCCATGGGGCTGGAACTGCTTCGGCAGGGAAAGCATCCTATGATCTATTATGAGGGAAATATCTCTCGTTATAGCTGGCTTCATCAAGATCTGCCCATACTGGATAGACAGACGCTGTGTAAGGCTACCTGCGGCCGATTTGGCTGGATCATGCTGGATTGCGCGGAACCCCATAGAACGGGGGAGGCGTATATCTGCGCGGATCTCTCGGAGGAGTCCTTCTGTATTGACCATCATGTGAATCATAAGGAATACGCGACGTATAACTGGACGGATTCGTCGGCTACCTCCACCTGTGAGATCCTGTTTCGCCTGTTTCGGCAAAATGGGTATCCCATCACAAAGGAGGTAGCGGAAGCCCTCTTTACGGGCCTTGCCTTCGATACAGGCGGATTCAGACATTCTTCTATGACGCCTGCGATTTTTCAGATGGCCGCGGATCTTTCAGACACGGGGATTGACATCACAGCGATCATGAATGGTTTATTTCACACCCGGGGGTTTGTAGAGACGAAGGTGTTGGGCGCCATACTGCAGAAGGCGTATTTGTACTGTAACCAGATTGTGGTTTCCGCCATGGAAGCTAAGGATTTTCAAGCGGTAAAGGCAACCAGTGATGACAGCGAGGGGGCGGTAGCTACGTTGGCAGAGATATCCGAGGCGGAAGTCGCTGTGTTTCTGCGGGAGCTGGCGCCGAATACGATCCGTGTGAACATGCGGTCTAAGCACCGCGTGGATGTGGCGGCGGTGGCGAGAGCCTTCGGCGGCGGTGGCCATATCCGAGCGGCGGGCTGTACTGTTTCCGGTCCGATGGAGCCCGCATGCCAGCGCGTCCTGCGGGAGATCATGAAGCAGTTGCCGGAGGATGCCGAGTGAACGGAATTTTGAACGTCAACAAGGAGCCGGGGTACACATCGAATGATGTGATTGCCATTTTGCGCGGAATCCTGCGGATCAAGAAGATCGGGCATACGGGAACGTTGGATCCGGATGCCAGCGGCGTCTTGCCGGTGTGTCTGGGACGGGCGACCAAAGCCGCGGAATTGCTCACAGGATCGCAGAAGCAGTATGAGGCAGCGCTGATTTTTGGACAGGAAACAGATACCCAGGATCTGTCGGGACATGTGACCCGGCAGGTGTCCTACGATTTTTGCAGGGAGCGGTTTATGCAAGCCGTTGAGGAACTGACAGGCGACATATGGCAGGTCCCGCCCATGTATTCCGCGATCAAGGTCGGTGGGGTTCGTCTGTATGATTTAGCCAGAGAAGGCATTGAAGTAGAACGTAAGCCGAGACAGATTCGAATCGAGGAGATCCAGGTGCTGGCTCTCGATGAAAAGGGTGCGCGGATTCGTGTGACGTGCTCCAAGGGAACCTATATCCGAACATTGTGCGAGGATATTGGCCGAAAGACCGGCTGGCTGGCCTGTATGTCATCGCTGTGCCGGCTGCGAAGCGGGCCGTTTACTTTGGAGGACAGTCTGACGCTGGATCAGATTCGGATGTTAAAGGATCGGGGGAAGTTGGAGGAACGAATTCTATCGGTGGATCGCATATTTGCGAAATACGAAGAGATTCAGATTGAGGAGGCGCAGGAGAAGCGCCTGCAAAATGGCAACACGCTGCTGCTTCCGGCAGAGTCCGTAATAGGTGAGCGGATTCGCGTCTATAATTCGCAGGGACATTTTACAGCCTTGTATCAAGTCAGTGAAGTGTTGGAGGACGGAAACAGGCTTTGCAAAATCGAGAAGATGTATTAGAAGGAGTGATGAAAGATGGAAAAAATGCGATGGAATGAGAAATGGCCATTTCGTATACAACCGTCGGTCATCACTTTGGGTTTTTTTGATGGACTGCATCTTGGACATCGCAGATTGATGCAGGAGACCAGTCAATTGGCAAGGGAATGTCGCGCGAGTACTGTGATGATGAGCTTTGAACCACATCCGACCCATGTGCTGATGGAGAAACAGCCGGTTCCGCTGATTTATGGACTCCGAGAAAAGGAATGGGTTGTCAAGGAGACGCATCAGATCGAGCATCTGGTCATCATGCATTTTGAACCGGATCTTATGGATATGGAACCGGAGCGGTTTGTGACCCAGATTCTGATAGAAAACTTCCATGCGGTGGGCGTCGTAATCGGAAGCAACTTCCGGTTTGGACGGCAGAACCGGGGGGATGCGGTGATGATGCGGGAGCTCTGCCGTATGCACGGTGTGGAGTGCCGTGTCGTCTCAGAAGTGCGGGACGATGGAGTGCGCGTCTCCAGCAGCCGCATTCGCGCTCTTTTGAAAAAAGGAAGAATGGAAGAGGCGAATCGTCTATTAGGACGTTCTTATTTTATGCTGGGAAATGTAAATAAAGGATTGGGTCTCGGACACAGAGCCCTGGTTCCCACAGTGAATTTATTATTGAATGAAGCGCGTCAGTATCCGGCCCCCGGGGTATATGTCACAAGAACGTTTACACAGGACGGCGCTTATCAAAGCGTCTCCAACATCGGTCATAATCCAACGGTGGGAGAGGGAATCAGCCTGCGCTGTGAGACCTATCTGATGGAGTTTGATGAAAATTTATACGGGCGGGATGTGCGGATTGAGTTTTATCGCCATCTGCGTCCGGAAATCAAGTTTGAGAGTATGGAGGCGCTGCGAGGTCAGCAGCAGATTGATATACAAAATGCCCGCGTGTATTTCGCGGAAGAAAGGGAGTAAGAAAGATGAAGTACATGGGATTAAACGAACTTCGAGAGAGTTATCTTCGTTTTTTTGAGTCGAAGGGACATCTGCGGATGAACTCCTTTCCTTTGATCCCGAAGAACGATAACAGCCTGCTTTTAATCAATGCGGGTATGGCTCCGCTGAAGCCTTATTTCACAGGACAGGAAGTGCCGCCCCGCAAAAGGGTGACCACTTGTCAGAAATGCATTCGTACCGGTGATATCGAAAATGTAGGGAAGACGGCGCGTCATGGCACCTTTTTCGAGATGCTGGGCAATTTCTCCTTCGGGGATTATTTTAAGACGGAGGCCATTCACTGGGCCTGGGAATATTGCACCGAAGTGCTGGAAATGGAACCGGAGCGCATCTATGTGACCGTGTATCAGGATGATGACGAGGCAGAACGCATCTGGCACGAGGAGATCGGCATGCCCATGGATCATATCTTCCGCATGGGAAAGGAGGATAATTTCTGGGAGCATGGCTCCGGTCCCTGCGGTCCTTGCTCAGAGCTTTATTACGATCGCGGCAAGGAATATGGCTGCGGTAAGCCGGGCTGTACGGTAGGCTGCGATTGCGATCGGTACATGGAATTCTGGAATAATGTATTCACGCAGTTTGACCGTCAGGACGATGGCACGTATTTAACGTTGGAGCATAAGAATATCGACACGGGCATGGGACTGGAAAGACTGGCAGCTTTGATGCAGGGTGTGGACTCGATCTTTGATGTGGATACTATTAAGGCGATCCGGGATCATGTGTGTCGGATCGCGAATGTGGAGTACGGGAAAAAACATGAGACCGATGTCTCGGTGCGTGTCATTACCGATCATATTCGTTCCATGACGTTCATGACTTCCGACGGTGTCCTGCCTTCCAACGAGGGCCGGGGCTATGTACTGCGCCGTCTGCTGCGCCGTGCAGCACGCCATGGAAAACTCCTCGGCATTTCTCGTCCATTCCTGACAGAAATCAGCAACACGGTCATTGAGAATTCTAAAGATGCGTATCCGGAATTGGAGGATAAAAAGGAATATATCTTTAAGGTGCTTCATAGCGAAGAAGAGAAATTTTACGCGACGCTCGACTCCGGGTTGGAAAGATTACAGCAGTATATCCAGGAGAATCAAAAGGCAGGCAAGGATGTGCTTTCCGGCAGTCAGGCCTTTAAGCTGTATGATACCTATGGCTTCCCCATGGATCTCACTCTGGAGATCGCGCAGGAAGCGAATATGACCGTGGATGAGGAAGGTTTTCAGCAGGAAATGGAGGCGCAGCGAGTCCGTGCCCGTTCCGCCAGAGAAGAGTCCAACTATATGGGAACCAAGGCGACAGTTTATAATCTGCTGAATCCCAATATGGTAACAGAATTCCATGGATACGACCGCCTGGAGGAGACGGACAGCACGATTCTGGCGATCACCACAGAGTCCGAGGTGGTGGAGAAGGCTGTAGCCGGCCAGAATATTACCGTGTTTCTGGATCACACGCCATTTTATGCGACCAGCGGCGGTCAGCATGGCGATAGTGGCATTCTGCATACGCAGACAGGTACTGTAGAAGTAGAGACGACCAAAAAGACGATCGGCGACAAGATTGGCCATGTGGGCAAAGTCATGGAAGGTTATATCGAGGATGGTCAGATCGCAACGCTTACCGTAAATGGCGAACAGCGTATGGCCTGCGCACGCAACCACTCCGCGACGCATCTATTGCAGAAGGCCTTGAGAAATGTATTAGGCTCCCATGTGGAGCAGGCAGGTTCCGATGTGACCGCTGATAGACTGCGGTTCGATTTCACTCATTTCCAGGCCATGAGCGCGGAAGAACTGAAGCAGGTTGAAGAGGAAGTCAATTGTGAGATTCTCGCAGCATTGCCGATTCACACAGAGATTACAACGATGGAGGAGGCGCGGAAGAAGGGCGCGATGGCTCTCTTTGGCGAGAAATATGGCGATCAGGTTCGTATGGTCATGATGGGGGATTACAGCATCGAGTTGTGCGGCGGTACTCATCTCTTGAACACGGCGCAGGCCGGATGCTTCAAGATTCTTTCAGAAGGCGGTGTGGCCGCGGGTGTGCGACGTATCGAAGCGCTGACCGGTGAAAAGGCGCTGGAATATTTCCGCAAGCAGGACGAAGAACTGGATCAGATCGCGCGCCTCTTCAAAGTCAGCAAAGAAAAGGCCGTCATGCAGGCGCAAAATCTTATGGAAGAATTAAGGTCTCTGCAAAAAGAACTCGAAAGCCTGAAAGCTAAGATGACGGTCAATGCGGCGGACGATATCCTGAAGAATGTACAAAAGGTTGCAGACATTTCTATTCTCAGCGCATATCGTCCCGAGCTCGACGCCAATGCCCTGCGTCAGATGGGCGATACTCTGAAGGATAAATTAGGCGACTCCATCATCGTCTTGGCCGGCGGAAGAGAAAAGCTTTCCTTTGTCGTCATGGCTACGGAGAACGCCGTCAAGAAGGGCGCGCATGCAGGCAATATTGTAAAAGCGGCGGCTCAAATCACTGGCGGAAATGGCGGCGGACGTCCCAACATGGCGCAAGCCGGCGGAAAAGATCCATCTAAGATGGAGGAAGCCCTGAAGAAAGCGACAGAGACCGCCATAGAACAATTACAGAAATAATTTAGGAAAAGAGTTGGTTTAGGGAAAGAACCAACGGGAATGATATAAAAGAGTTGACAACGTATTCTCTTGCGTTTATTATTATGAAATTCTTGAGAAGCAGTTGTCAGCTTTTTATATCATACCATCTTTAGGGAAGGCAGATGCCGTGAGATGGCAATGTGTCCTGTCAGAGCAGAAAAGTCCTAGAGCGGTTTGAGAAAGGGGTAGAGCATGTTTGATATAAAAGAGGAGTTGAAGAAACTTCCTCACCAGCCGGGTGTATATATCATGAAGGATGGCGATACGATTTTATATGTGGGGAAAGCGGTGGATTTGCATAACAGGGTACGGCAGTATTTTCAAAGCAGCCGGGGGAAATCGCCGAAGATTCTCAAGATGATCAGCCGAATTCAGGAATTTGAGTATATTGTTACATCGACGGAAACAGAAGCGCTGGTTTTAGAAAATAATCTGATTAAGCTGCACCGTCCCCCTTATAATACAATGCTGAAGGATGATAAACAATATCCGTATATTAAAGCGACGGTACAGGAAGCGTATCCTAGGATTTTCAGCACGCGGACGATGAAGAGAGACGGCGCCAGATATTTTGGCCCATATACGAATGTGGGGGCCGTACGAGAAACGTTGGAGCTTATGACATCTATTTTTCAATTGCGGAGCTGTCATAGAAACTTGCCAAAAGATATCGGGAAGGAACGTCCCTGTTTGAATTATCACATCCATCGTTGTATGGGACCCTGTACGGGAAACGTATCACAAGAGGAATATGGAGCAGCCCTCCAGAAAGCGGTAGCTTTTTTGGAGGGAAAATATAAAGAGGTACAGCGGGATTTAGAAAAAAACATGAAAGAAGCCGCTGAAAATATGGATTTTGAAAGAGCCGCTGTCATACGGGATCAGCTGCAGAATATTAAGATGCTGATGGACCGGCAGATTCTGGAAAATGCGGGATCTGAGGAGGACCGGGACGTCATTGCTTATGCTGTTTCTGAAGGCAGGGCTTTGGTACAGGCGTTTTTTATTCGGAAGGGCAAATTGATCGGCAGAGAGCATTTCTTCATGCAGACAGGGGCGGAAGAGAATGGCTCGGAGCTGATTCGAGCGTTTATAGGACAGTTTTATTCGGGAACTCCCTATATTCCACGGCAGATTCTGGTTATGGCAGAGCCAGAAGACAGGGAGGCGCTGGAGAAATGGCTGAGTGAGAAAGCCGACCATAGAGTATATATCCATATGCCGCAGAGAGGGGAAAAGTGGAATCTGCTAGAACTAGCGAGAAAGAACGCGCAATTGACACTGAATCAGTTCGGAGAGAGAATGCGCCAGGAAGAAAAGCGTACGCAGGGAGCTATGCAGGATCTGGTTCGTCTTTTGGGGATTGAGGATGAGGAAATGCCGCCTCGCCGAATCGAGGCATATGATATATCCAATACGTATGGTTTTTTATCGGTTGGTTCCATGGTAGTGTTTGAGAACGGAAGGCCCTTGAAAAATGACTATCGCAAGTTTCGAATTCAGACAGTATATGGGGCGAATGATTATGCCAGTATGCAGGAAGTGCTGCGCCGGCGCTTTTCACATGCCTTTCGGGAACTGAAGGAGAGGCAGGAGGCGGGAAAGGATATTGCGCTGGGAAAGTTCACGAATCTGCCGGATCTGATTCTTATGGATGGAGGAAAGGGGCAGGTGCATGTAGCGGAGGAGGTGCTGCGGGAATTTGAATTGGACATCCCCGTCGCGGGGATGGTAAAGGATGATCGACACCGAACCAGAGGATTATACTATCAGGATCAGGAAGTGGACCTCGCAGGACATAACGAGGTGTTTCATCTGGTGACTCGGATTCAGGATGAGGCGCATCGTTTTGCGATCACGTACCATAAAAAGCTGCGGGCAGAAGATCAGATTCAGTCAGTTTTGGAACAAATTCCCGGGATTGGTGCAGCGCGAAGGAAAGCGTTGATGTCCGCCTTTGGTTCCGTGGAAGCCATCCAGAATCAAGAAGAAGAGGAGTTGGCGCGGGTAGCCGGTATGACAGCGGCAAGCGCCAGAGCCGTCTATGAATTTTTTCATAAGAATCCGGAGGAAGCTTGATTTTATGGTTTAAATAGTGTAATATTAAGATGGTATAGATGAAAATCCACAGAGGAGGTTGCAATGGTAAGAACGTTGAATGTGATTTTGCATCTCGTGTGGGATCTACTCTGCAATCGCCGTAAGTCAAAGCAGTATGCGCAGCTGCCTGTTCCACAGCGTTGGAACGAGAGTCTGCTGATTCTGCAGAAACTGGTGAAGAATTTGATGGCCCATACGGGGGCTCGAGTGATCTATCATGGACTAGAGAATATTCCGGAGGATCGGAATGTGTTCTTCATCGCCAATCATCAGAGTTATTTTGATATTCCGATTCTGTTGGATGTGATGGATCGAGGGACTGCTTTTGTGGCGAAGGAATCCCTGGGTAAGGTTCCTATGCTGCGGCAGTGGATGGAGAACCTGGGATGTCTATTCATTGACCGCGATGATATCAAACAGTCTGTGCGGGTGATTCGAATGGCTGCAGAACAGATGCAGCAGGGTCTGAATATGGTGATTTTTCCAGAGGGAACCCGCAGCAGAGGGGGAGCTGTGCACGAGTTTAAGAGAGGCAGTGTAAAGCCTGCGTTTCTGGCGAAGGTACCGGTTGTGCCGGTTTGTATCGATGGGGCTTATAAGATTTTTGAAGGCAATAAGGGATTGCGAGTGAAGCCAGCGGAGGTACATGTGTATTTTGGAAAACCAGTGGAAACCGCACAGATGAGCAAGACAGAACAGCGTGAGTTTTCCGGACGTATGAAAGAGCTGATTTTCCAACAGAAGGATATAATCAAGTAAAAGAGAGGATGAATACAGATTGGATCAATTGCCTTCACAAATAGGGGTACAATTTGTGCTGGTACTGATCTTTGCTCTGATGGCTGGTACGGAAGCCGCGTTGGGAGCGGTAGATAAGACGGAATTGGAGCAAGAGAAAGAAAAGAGAGGCATGGTTGCTCGGATTGTCGGAAGATGGTGGAATCATTATCAGGAGACGCTGCATGCGCTGCGTCTGGGACAGGTGGCAAGTCTATCCTTGGGCGCGTTAATGCTCTCATTTTATGTGGGCCCGCAGATGTCTCAGGGGATGATAGACAGCAGGATGCTGCCCGGGGCAGCACATTTTCTGAGCCTATTTATTTTGCTGTGCATTCTAGTGCTGGCGTATGGATGGATAGGGTGGCTGCTAGTAAGACGCTGGGCTATGCATAAAGAATGGCATTTTTTGAGACTGACGGCGGTCGTTACCAATCTTCTGCAATGGATTTTTCGTCCATTTTCATTTTTGTTTTCCATGGCGGCGGATGGAATTCTCAGACTCTGTGGGATTCGAGATGTGGAGAAGGCAGAAGACATAACGGAAGATGAAATTCGGGCGATGGTAGATCGCGGTTCAGAAAATGGCTCTATTGATCAGCAGGAGCGGACGGTTATCAATAATGTGCTGGAACTGGAAAACAAAACCGCAGAAGAGGCTATGACACATCGTACGGATATGCAGGTGCTCTGGATGGATGATTCTTTGGAAGAGTGGTTGGAGCAGATTGAACAGGCGAGTCATACTCGGCTGCCGGTATGCGGTAAAGATGTGGATGATGTGGTGGGGACATTGTTTGTGAAGGATTTTTATATCGCATTGCGGCGCGGTATAAGGAAGGTGGAAGAGATTCGTCCCTATTTGCGCGAGCCCTATTATGTACCGGAATCGGTCAAGATTGATGCTTTGCTTCGGGACATGCAGAAGTCACATCAACATTTCGCGATTGTCATCGATGAATATGGCGGCGTGAGCGGAGTCTTGACGATCCACGACTTGCTGGAAAAGCTGGTTGATGAGATTACAGATGGCTGGAATGAGAATGAGAAGACAGAGCCCAATATTATTCCTGTGGATACGAAGACTTGGAGAATTCAGGGAACAACACCTTTGGAAGATGTGGAGAAGGTATTGGGGATCGAATTGCCAGATGAAGATTATGATACGCTGGGCGGTATGATTTTTGGCGCATTGGGCGGTATTCCGGATGATGGAGAGAATCTGGGTCCCTACACAGTGGTGGGACTGCAGGTATACATTGAGATTATCCAGGCGCATCGGATCGAGTGGGCTCGAGTACGGAAGATAGATCCGCCGGTAAAGGAGTTGGCAGATAAGGGTCAGGAAGCTTCCTGACCCTTTTTTCGTGATTTTGGGCGGATGAAGATCCTTTTCTTGACAGATAATGAAATATAGGGTAGAATAAATTTGTTATAACCCATTCAGAGAAAATCGTCTTATGAGATGAAACAAGCTAGGAGATAGAGATGGATAAGAAGAATGTATGGATTGCCGGTGGAATTATCGCAGTGCTGTTTATCTTTATTCTGATATTCGGCATCAATGAGATTCGGGGCATCGTAGATATGGTTTTTGTGACGACGGACAATGTTCTTCCGGAAACGGAGAATGCGGAGGATGTGATTGTTCTGTCTTCCGAAGGGTATACCACAGATAGCGAAGACTTCAAGGTATTCAGTGGAAAGCTTTATGTGTCTTTGGATTATGTGAATGAGCAGTATGCTGGAGATCGATTCTTTTTAGATCGGGCTTCGAACATGGTTATCTATACCAATTCTACGCAGATCATGAATTGTGCGATTGGACAGGGCTATGACCTGACGGGTAATGGCAATGTAGGGAGCAACGCAACCTTTTTGTTTGTGGAATCCCCTATGTCGGAAGAGAGCCCGGAAGATAGTGCCAGCGTACTGACACCGATTGATGAATTGTCTGCGGAGGATTCATCGACAGAGGAAGTCGATGAATCGCTGCCAGAGGGGACGGCGTATATCTTAGCGGATCAGGTGACGGATCTTTATGGGGTAGATTTTCGGTTCTCTCTGGATAACCGGGTGCTGATTCTGCAGGAAGAGATGACTCGTTATGTCACTGTACAGGAGCCGGGGTATACGGTATATTTGAAGGCATATCCGGAGGAGGGCGCTCCTCTTTTGACAGTCTTTGGTATGAATGATGGATATCAAGTGTATCGGGAACTGGCTGCCGGAGAGACCCTGTATGTATATGGGGAAGATGGAGATTATTACCGGGTGGCGGATGAGGGCGGCATATTAGGGTATGTCGCGAAAGACGCTGTAGGAGAAGTGCAGTATCAGGAAGTGCCGACGGTCGTTCTAGACAGCTATGAGATGCCGGAGGAACTGCGATTCGATAGCCGTATCTCGGTGATCTGGGACTATTATTCCACGGGAAATGGGTATTTCGATGATTCGGTCGTGGAGAGTTATGCAGGGATGGAAGACGCGCTGACTGTTTTAGCGCCGATTTGGCTGCACGTATGGGAAGACGACGAAGGAAATCCCATGATTCAGAATTCTATCAATCAGGAGTATATTGATTGGGCACATCAGCAGGGGCACAAAGTTTGGGTCACATTGGAAAATGTAGATAACACGTTTGAGGATATCGATGATAAGTTATACGAGTTGCTTTCCAATACAGAGACACGGCAAGCGCTGGTGCAACAGATATTGCAGTGGTATCAGGAATATGGGTTTGATGGTTTGAATGTGGACTTAGAAGATCTAGAAGATCGGGTGGGTCCTTACTATGTGCAGTTTATGCGGGAACTTTCAGCGGCGCTGCGTCCGGCAGGCTGTATGTTGACCGTGGATCTGGGGGTTCCGTCAGAATGGACCGCATTCTACGACCGGGAGACTATGGGACGAGTCTGTGATTATGTATGTCTGATGGCCTATGACGAGCATTACGCGGGAGACACGACTGCAGGCAGCGTTGCTTCCTATCCTTGGGTTTTAAGCGGTGTGCAGAATTCTTTGACAGAAGGAATCAGTGCGGATAAGTTAGTGTTGTGTATGCCGCTCTATACTCGTTTTTGGATCTTAGACAGCAGTGGAGAAGTAGATCGTACCGATACTGTGCCTATGCAGCAGGCTTGGGATACTGTGACGGAGAACTGGGGCGTGGAGCCGCAGTGGGATGATAGTACGGGACAGTATTATGCTGAGACAGTTTATGATGATGGAAGTCGGGTTCAGGTTTGGCTGGAGGATGTGCGTTCCATGCAGAAGCGGATCGACTTGGCAGCAGAACAGAACCTGAGCGGTGTGGCCATGTGGTATAAAGGTTGGGAAACGATAGAGGTTCTGGATGCGGTAGCTAGTTATCTTGATGGTGGACAGTAATTTTGGACCGGGTCCTGTAGGGCCCGGTTTTATGCATAAGGGGATGAGAGAGATGGAAGAAAAAGAGAAGGGACTTTATGACACGCGGGAAGTGATGGAGAAGTATATTCTGGTAGCAGTAGAGGAAGAGGGAGGAGAAATGGATGTAGAGCAATCGTTGGATGAACTTTCGGATCTCCTCTGGACAGCGGGAGGAGAGGAAGCAGGGCGCGTCGTTCAGAAACGAGAATCTCCGCATCCGAAAACATATTTGGGAAGCGGGAAGATTCAGGAAGTGAAAGCGATGATGAAGATCTGCGACGCTAGCGGCGTGATTACAGATGACGAGTTATCCCCCGCGCAGTTGCGTAATCTATCGGAGGCGTTGGAGACGAAAGTGATAGACCGTACACTTCTCATATTGGATATCTTTTCGCAGCGCGCGTCTACCAAGGAAGGGCAGAAGCAGGTAGAGCTAGCGCAGCTGAATTACCGGTTGACTCGTTTGGCGGGGCTTGGTACGGAGCTATCGCGGCAGGGCGGATCCGTCGGCGGCGGAAATCATTCGCGAGGCGCGGGGGAAACGAAGCTGGAATTGGACAGGCGATATATTCGGCAGCGGATTGATGTGTTGAAACGCCAGTTGAAAGAATTGGAGAGTCAACGGGAAGTGGCCAGAAACCGTCGGACGAAAAACAAGATTCCGGTGATCGCCTTGGTGGGCTATACGAATGCAGGAAAATCGACCTGGTTTAATCGATTGACGGATTCCAGGGTTTTGGAAGAAGATAAGCTTTTTGCGACCTTAGAGACAACGACACGAAAGGCGACTCTTCCCAGCGGACGCGAGGTACTATTTACAGATACAGTTGGTTTCATTCATAAACTGCCCCATCATCTGGTGGATGCCTTTCGGGCTACATTGGAAGAGGTGCGTTACGCAGATATCCTTCTGCATGTGGTAGACGCGTCGGATGAAAAGGCGAGCATGGAGATGAAGGTGACCATGGATGCTATGGAGGAATTAGGAGCGGGAGATAAACCTGTTCTTCAGCTTATGAATAAACAGGATCAGCTACAGGAGATGCAGCGTGTGACGATTTTTCCGCAGAAAGGATATCAGCAGCTCAAGGTATCCGCCTTCCGAGAAGAAGACTGGCATCGTGTACTTTCGGCATTGGACCAGATTCTCGATGAGCGAGAAGTAGAGTATTTGGTGTGCATTCCTTATACAGAAGGTCGTTTTGTCAGTCTGTTGCGGCAGAATGGAAAAGTACTGGAGGAAGAGTATCGGGAAGAGGGGACGTATATGCGAGTTCGTACATCGAAACAGTATCAAAACATGGTCAAGGTATATCTCCAGTCCTAAGGGCATAGACTATCAAAAAGAGCAGGAGCCGTATATGCGGAAAAGAGTCGTATGGATTCTGATCATCGCTTTGTTGGGAGGTTGTTTCCTGAGATGGGGAAGTTTTGCCGCGTCACAGAATGGAATAGCGGCATCACTTCCTATAGCGGGAAAGGTGATTCAGATCGATCCGGGACATGGGGGCGTGGATCCAGGAAAAACGGGGAGCCAGGGAGAAGATGAAAAAGCCATCAATCTGTCCATTGCGGCGAAACTGGCGGCATATCTGGAGATGGGTGGCGCGTTGGTCTATATGACCCGTATGGAGGATGAAACGCTGGGAGAAGGGACGAAGAAAGAAGATATGAGGCAGAGGGCAGAGCAGATCCAGGAATTGAAGCCGGATCTATTTGTCAGCATTCATCAAAACAGCTATACAGACAGTCAGTTTTGGGGGCCTCAGGTATTTTATCATACCGATTCTCCAAAGAGCGAAGCATTGGCGGCCAAGGTACAGGAACAGCTGAATATTTTTACCGGCAGCAAACGGCAGTATAAGGAGAACGCGGATTATTTTATTCTGCGGCAGGGGCAGGATCCGGGGATTTTGGTGGAATGCGGATTCTTGACAAATCCGGAGGAAGAAAAGCGTTTAAATGAAGAGACGTATCAGAAGAAGATTGCCTGGAGCATTTACGCGGGCATGAATGCGTACTTAGAGGAGGAAGAGAATGGAGACACGATGGATGAAGATGGGGAAAGCTGAAGAAGCGGAGGAAGGATATGCGGAAGCGATTCGCCTGCTCTTGGACGGCCAGAATGTGGCCTTTCCCACGGAAACCGTGTACGGCTTGGGGGGCTATATCGGGACGGAGGAAGGTCTTTTGGGAATTTTCCGGGCAAAAGGACGGCCTGCGGATAATCCTCTGATTGTTCATGTATATCCGGGTTATGACATAAGTCAGGTGGCCAGGGAAGTACCCGCTTCGGCGGAATCTCTGATGGCCAGATACTGGCCTGGCCCCATGACGCTGATTTTGAAGAAAGCAGAGGGACTTTCTCCACGGATCACGGCGGGGCTGGATACCGTGGCAGTACGCATGCCCAGTCATCCGGTGGCATTGGAACTGATGCGTCGTGGACAGATTGCGATCGCGGCGCCCAGTGCGAATCTGTCTGGACGGCCCAGTCCTACGTCGGCGGCGCATGTTTATGAGGATATGAAAGGCAGGATTCCTTTGATTCTGGATGGAGGACCTTGTGAGATTGGCCTGGAATCCACGATCATTGATATGACGGTGAATCCCCCCATGGTGCTTCGGCCCGGTGGCTTGACTTTAGAAGAGATCGCGGAAGTTCTGCCGGATATTCGCATGGATCCAGGACTGGTAATACAAAAAGACGCGGTTCCTAAAGCGCCGGGGATGAAGTATCGGCATTATGCGCCAAAAGCGCCCATGTGGATGGCGTTGGGGACGCCGGATGCGCAGGAAACGCAGATTCGGCAGGGACTGCAGGAAGCGAAAGAATTTCGGCGCGGAGTTCTTACGGTAGACGAGCATTCTAGAGATTATGACGCGGAAGTGGTTTTGAGCTTGGGGTCTCGCAGAGATCCAGAAGGGATGGCAGCCCATTTATTTGACGCGTTACGGCGGTTTGATGAGGAACAGTGTGAGATTTTGTTTACAGAAACTATTGATCCGGAAGGAATTGGCAACGCATTTATGAACCGATTACGCAAGGCATGCGGTGGAAAAACACTGAAAGGAGATACCCATGGAGGAACAAGTATATTTAATTAAGACATTGGATGAAGCGCAGAAACTTTGGGATCGGCTTAAGCAGGAGCATTGGGAGAGCGTGATTGTAGGGATTCATGAAGATCTTTTTAATTTGGATGTAAAGAAACGGGTGCTTCCCATTATGAAGAAATATTCTGTGGATGATCTGGAGCTACATTGGATTGAACCGGATACGGCATTTCTAAGTGGAAATTCGTCTTTTGGAGGCGGCATCAGCTTAAATTATTATGTAAAGATTGAGAAGCTGATGTTCGAGTATGGCATGCACGCGCTGTGTCTTTCATATATAGAAGAAGCGGATAAGACGGCGGGACTGGTGACGGTTCTGGGTGGATTGGCCAAGAAGGCGACAGGACAGAGCTATCTGCAGATGCTGATCAAGAATCATCCCATGCTGCGGGTGGATGATCAGAAGATTCTGGTAGATCTGGATGCATGGGATACTTTTCGCAAGGTTTGTGGGTGGACCTATGAGGATAAGACCATTGGGCATGATCTCAATATTGAAAATTTGGGCATGATGAATCGCTGCCTTTGTCTGCGCTTTTCCTGGTAATTCGAAGATGGGAACCTATCAGCATGCGGAGCATGTTTTCGGACCGATTTATGATGCCGCATCTCAGATTCTGATTCTGGGGTCGTTTCCTTCGGTAAAATCCAGAGAGGCGTCCTTTTACTATCATCATCCGCAGAATCGATTCTGGCGTCTTTTGAGTCAATTATATGAGGAACCTTTTCCAGAAGGGATTCCAGAACGAAAAGCCCTGTTGCTGCGGCATCATGTCGCGCTATGGGATGTCATTGACAGCTGTGATATCATTGGATCCAGCGATACCAGCATCCGGAATGTGAAGCCGACAGATATAGCTTCGCTCTTGCAGAAGACAAAGATACAGAAAATCTACGGGAACGGGAGTAAAGCCTGCCAACTCTATCGTCGGTATTGTGAAGAAGTCTGCGGCTTTCCGATTCATCCATTGCCTTCTACCAGTCCGGCGAACGCGGCCTGGAGCCTTCCTCGGCTTCAAGAGGTCTGGTCCTGTATTCTGGAATGAAAGAACGCGCCCTGAAACAGAAGTTTTAAGGCGCGTTTTGTGTTACATCTTGTTCTTGCAGAATCGAAGGATGAAAATGAAATTCTTCGCAGAGACGCTGTATCTCGTCTGCAGCTGTTTGTTTTGTTTTTTCAGAAAGGGGCGCTTTGACCGCACGAAGCAGAAGGTTTTTCGGAGTATGTTCCAGTTCGACGAATTCGAGAAGCTGGGTTTTGTATCCCTTCGTGATCAGATAGTTAGCTCGGATTGTATCCGTCATTAAAGCGGAAATCCGTTCCTTCACGATACCATAGCGAGTTAAGATCGAGAAGTCGTCACTCTGTATCTGTCGGTTCAGTTCGTGCTGACAACAGGGGACGGAGAAAATCATGGAGGCTCCGCAAGCAACAGCGTTTTGCAGAGCGAAATCCGTCGCCGTATCGCAGGCGTGGAGTGTGATGACCATGTCCACATTCGTTTCTTCCCGAAAGCCATGTATATCGCCGACCTGAAATCGCAGATGATCGTAGCCATAGCGTTTCGCAGTCGCATTGCAGTGTGCGATCACATCCGCCTTCAGGTCGAGTCCCAGCATTTCCACCGGTAGCTTCCGAATCTGCGTAAAGTAGTGATAGAGGATAAAGGTCAGATACGATTTTCCACAGCCAAAATCAATGATACGCAGGGGACGAGGCGGCAGATTACAGACTGCGTCATCCACTAATTCGACAAAACGGTTAATCTGTTTATATTTGTCGGACATAGAAGGGATGAGTTTGCCTTCTCTTGTGAAGATCCCCATATCGATCAGCGCGGGGATTGCAGTATCTTGAGCAAGAATATGGTTCTTGGGACGGTTATGAGAAAGGGAAAGCATGACGGCACCTTTGGAGAGTGTCTCATGAAAGAGGACTTTATTTTTCTTGGATAGGCGAATACTGTACTCCCGGGTATTACTCCAGGCATTGAGCTGCGCATAATGAGTCGGCAATAAATCGTGAAGACGGAGGGAAAGTTCGGCAGGCTCATAATTTTTATGGAAAACCTGGGTGGCAGTGCGTTTCGTCTCCTGATAGAAACGCAGCCCCTCCTCTTTCAGCATAATCTCTGTACGGATGTAGGGCCTTTCCTCGGCACGGGGCTGGCTCAGTACAATGCGATGGGGTGGATCCTGCAGGATCTTGTGTAAAGCGTCTTCTAATTTCATAGTGTCCCTCCCTCTCGGTATCTTTTTTTTCGGCGTAGATCGGAACCGAGGAAACGAAAGAGTGTGTAAGAACCGATGATTCGGGAAGACAAGCGCTCGCCATACGCGGCGCTTATGTCTCCTAATGTGAAATTTGTCGAAATTAAGGTAGAGCGTTGCGCGAGCATACGCTGATTGATACAGTGAAAGAGTTCCGTCGTGGACAGATGATTGCTGAATTCGGTTCCCAGATCGTCCAGAATGAGCAGATCACAGTTCTCGACGGTTTCTGAAGTAAAAGCCAGTTGGACGGAACGAGCGCGATCCTGAAATCGCTCTTTTTCCAGAAGAGCACAGAGATCGTAGGCGGTCACATAGAGTACGGTGTATCCCTGATCCAGCAGCTCCTTGGCAATGCAATTACACAAAAAAGTCTTGCCTGTGCCGGTAGGCCCACTGAAAAGAAGATTCTGCCCCGGATGGCTGGAAAAGCTGTGAAGGAAATTCTGGACGCGTTTCAGAAGCTGCTGCATGTTCTGACGCGGCGTCATCGTTTCGGCGGGAATCGGCTGATCATCAAATAGGGACAGATCAAAATGCGCCAGATTCTCTCGTTCCAGGATTTGGTGTAATCCGGACTGATGATATGCATAGTCAATGAGCCGCTGCTTGAGACAGCGGCATTGTTCATACTGGGTATATCCTGTATCTTGGCAGAGTGGACAGGCATAATGCATTTCCATATAGTCAGAAGAGTAGCCGGCTTCCGTCAGGAGCTGTTCCTTACGTCCTTTCAGAAAATCCATGCGCTGACGAAGCTGCGTCAATACCAGACGGGGATTCTTGCCGTTTTTTAAATAGGCTCCCATGGCGTTGATGCTGAAGGATTCGATTTCGTCATCGATGCGTTTGATTTCGGGCAGACGCGCGTAGACTTCGTTTTGCCGGTCCTCCCGTGCTCTTTCTTCCATTCTGCGCCGATCATCGTATTCCTTCAGGATCTGCCGAAGGATATCATTCGATAGGGACATGGAAATTCCTCCTTGCGGTTAGAAATCATATGTAAGTCTCAGAGAGAATCGCTATAAGGAAACTGAGCGAGTTCTTTTTCCAGCTGATCATAATCGATATCACGGCGCTGGGTATAATTGAGGAACTTATTCTTAGAACGGGTACTGGAAGGACGCTGGGACGGATATTCACGATCGGAGGCTGCTTTCTGTTCATAGAGCGTATCGGCCTGTCCGAGCGCCTCCATGGTATGTACTCCCTGTTTATGCCAATCGGCAAGGATGCCTTCCAGATAACGGAAACTGGGGGTCTTGGCTCGTTTCTGCGTGCGCCGGCAGGCTTCCATCAGCATCTCCGTGGACATCTGATACTGCTGCTGCAGCCTGTCCAATGTGCGGCAGTCCTCATCCGTGGGATAACGATGAATTCCCATGGTTTTCAGAAGGGGACGGTATACGTCGAGACGCTGTACGTAATCTTGTGCCTGTTGGGCGGAATGGATATCATGATCTGCCCAGTCCTGCGCGACTCGTTCCATGTACCGAAGATCGCGGTGTCCATTACGTACGCAATAGTGAATCAGAAATTCGATGACATCCAGCGGCAGTCGATAATAATCATAGAAGCTGTACAGTGTGGACAGGTTGGGCTGACTGAGGATCTGTCCAAGGGACGCGGCAGCCGAGGAGAACAGATGCTGAATCTGAGGATCCCGGCCATATATGCTTAATTCATCAGGAGAATAGGTTGGCTTTTGCTCCACACGGATGACCTTGGCCGCCGTATCTGGGGAGGAGGGCGCAGGTTCTTTCACCCCATCATCCGGAGTAGGCGGAACGGATCCGGACAGAAAATGAAGCTCCATTCTGCCGTCTATCTCACGAATCTGAAGCAGTCCCTCTTTTTCCCAGTAGTATAGGGATTCCAATACGTCGGACTCAATCATATGCAGTGATTTTGCAGCTTCGGCGGTAGAAAGAGAACTTTCAGGCCGCTGACTATGGCATAAGAAAAAAAGATAGACCTTGACATAGGCGCCATTGGCCTGCGGCATATGATGCAGCAGAAAGTTATTCGAAACCAGCGTATACTGAGAAGAAATGGAAGAAAAAGTAATTGTGGGCATAAGAACGCCTCCTTATGTAAATTCAAGCCGAAATGGTTGTGTGGCTCCTTGGTAGGAAGGAAAAAACGCCCCTTTGGGGGGATAGACCTACGCAGATGCTTGGAATCCTGCGACGGATATGGCATACTGTTTCATGTCACATTTATTATACATGATTTTTTCTTCTTTGGGAAGGGCGAGATATACACGGGGGTTTCCATCAAAGTTATCCACAGGGGGTGTGAATAAGTGGATAACTTTATATTTTGTGATGAAATAAGGGGTTTGGGGATAAAAAATATCCACAGCCGAAGGGGAGAAATCCTCCCAGTCGAATGTGGATATCGTGGATAAGTTATTCGTCAATCAAATCTTCTCCGATAATTGCTATGTCTCCGGCTCCCATGGTTATCAACAGATCCTGTGGACAACATTTTTTTCGCAAAAAATCTTTGATTTCTGCAAAGGAACCGAAGTAATAGGCATCGGTCCCTTGTTCTCGCAGCGCTTTGACCAGGTCTTTGGAATGAACATCTCCAGGATCTTTTTCCCGGCTTGCGGAATAGATGTCCGCTAACACGACATGGTCCGCTAGGGAAAGAGACTTGACGAAATCTGAGAAGAAAGCCTTGGTCCGGCTGTAGGTGTGAGGCTGGAAGACAACATACAGATCGCGCGACGCGATTTCTCGCGCCGCCTTCAACGTAGCGCGGATTTCAGAAGGATGATGTGCGTAATCATCCATGACTTTCACCTCTTGGAACATCCCTTTATACTCAAAACGCTTCTTAGGACTACGATATTTTTCCAAGCCTGAACGAATTTTTTCAAAAGGAATCCCACTCCACAGCGCGGCGCCTATGGCACACAGACAGTCAAAAATGTTGTGAGAACCGGGAACATGAATGGTCAATCGTCCCAAATTCTGTCCCTTATAGATACAATCAAAATGATTGCCCAGATGATCGCCAGAGGGCTCGATGTGGTTTGCCGTCAGATCTGCATTCTGATTCTGTAAAGAAACCGTCAGCATCTGTCCGTGATAATCCGGGAAAAGGGATTGATAATCATAGTTGAGGATCAGACATCCATCCGGTTTCAGACCGGTCACATATTTGCGGAAAGAATCCACCATGCGCTCATAGGTCTTAAAATAATCCAGATGTTCCGCCTCCACATTCAGAACAATGCCAATCTGAGGATGAAAATGAAGAAAACTATCCGAATATTCACAGGCTTCCGCGATAAAATAGGAAGAGTGGCCGATGCGATAGTTGGTGTGCAGATTTTCTAAGATACCGCCAATCGTGATGGTAGGATCCCGCTGGGCCTCTAGGAAGATATAGGACAACATCGTGCTGGTGCTTGTCTTTCCATGTGTTCCAGCAATCCCAATAGAATGCTCATATTCGTCCATCAGTTCTCCCAGAAGAACAGAACGCTCGATGACCCGAGGGACGGATTTTCGCGCCTGTATGAGTTCTGGATTTTCCTCATGAACAGCAGCCGTGTATACGACAACATCAATACCGGGCTGAATGTTTTCAGCTCGCTGACCGATGGCGACAGAAATTCCCTGGTTCGCAAGGGAACGCGTGATGGGAGTCTCTTTAATATCAGAGCCGGAGACGGCATACCCGCGGGATTTGAGGATACAAGCCAGGCTGCTCATGCTGATGCCTCCGATGCCGATGAAATGAAAATGCTTCATATAGAACCTCTCTCTTGTTTCTTATATTAATATATCCTTGAATCCATCTCATTTTACCACAATTTTGGGATTTGTAAAGGCAGTTCTGGGAAAAAGCTTGACCCATTCTGTAAAAGTCGCTATAATGAAGGCGAGGATGCCTGGGGGCATTGTATTTTGCATGGAATTAAAATCAGGGCTGGTACGGAGAAATTCCGGAAAGAAAGGCAGGAATATAATGATAAGAGAATGGAAAGCGATCGTGATGGCGGGCAAGAATGATGGCAGCGTAGTAGAGGGGAAACCGATATGCTTATCGCAGTTATTGGGAATGCCTGTGATCCAGTATGTGCTGGATGCGCTGAAGGAAGCGGGTGCGAGGGAGATCTGTGTATTAAGCTCAGAAGATTTGGAAGAGTATGAGAAAGTATTGGGAAGGCAGGAAGGAATCAGGTATCTGAAGGGAAAAAAGAGGAACACGCCAGCAAAGGATGCGGGCTTCTTCGACAGCCTGGAAGAAGATGTGGTCATGGTGTCAGCGAATACACCGCTTCTTCAGGCGGAAGAAATCAGGGATTTGGTGCGCGTGCATCAGGAGCATGGCAACGCGGCCACCTATTATATGCCGGAAGCAGGCGCCAGAACGCCTGTGATGAGTCATGACCACGGTTTTTGTTTCTGTTTCCGGGCGAATTATCTGGCGGATGCGCTGGATGCGGTATCGAAATACGCGGCGACGAATATTCTGACGCGGGTCGTGGCGGATGGCGGCCGTGCAGAACAGAGAATCAAACCCGAGTGCGGCGCGTTTGACATCATTCGGAATCGGGTGCAGATGGCAGCCGTCCTGAAGAAGCTGCAGATTCGAATCAATGAAAAGCATATGATGGAAGGCGTGATGATCATGTCGCCGGAGACGACTTATATCACACCCCACACAGTAATTGGAAAGAATACGCTGATTTATCCGGGAACTTACTTGGAAGGACATACGACGATCGGGGAGAACTGTGTCATTGGTCCCAATTCCCGATTGGTGTCTTCCAATGTGAAAGAGGGCGCGGAGATTGCCTACTCTACCGTGTTGGAGAGTGAGATTGGCGCAGAAACGCATGTGGGGCCCTATGCGTATGTACGGCCGGGTAGTCGTATCGGAAACAAAGCCAAAATCGGTGATTTTGTAGAGATTAAGAATTCAAACATCGGCAATGAAACAAAAATTTCCCATCTCACGTATGTGGGAGACGCGGATGTAGGAGAATGCGTAAACTTTGGCTGCGGTACAGTGGTGGTCAATTATGATGGAGTGCATAAGCATCGTACGGTCATCGAAAACGACGCTTTTATCGGATGCAATACGAATCTGGTATCCCCGGTGCATGTGGCGGAGGGGGCATTCACAGCAGCCGGATCTACTATTACCGAAGATGTTCCAGCCAAGAGTCTGGCGATCGCAAGAGCCAGACAGGTCAATAAAGAAGATTGGATCAGCCCGAAGCAGAAAGAGCGGGAGCAGAAAGAGCAGGAGGGAATGGCTTGTATTTAATGGCAGGATTAGGAAATCCAGAAAAGAAATATGCCGGAACACGGCACAACGTGGGGTTTGAGGCCGCAGAATGTCTGCGGTCTCTGGCCCATTGTACACTGCCCAGACTTCGTTTTCACAGTGAGATTTCTCAGGGAAAGGTGGGAACAGAAGCCTGCTTGGTCGTCAAACCTTTAACTTACATGAATCGCAGTGGTCAGGCCATTCGAGAGATCGCTGCTTTCTATAAGATCGAGCCCAGTCATATCATTATTTTGTGTGATGATGTGAACCTTCCTTTTGGATATCTGCGCCTGCGGGCCAGTGGTTCTGCGGGTGGACATAATGGACTCAAGAATATCATCGAACAATTGGGAAGCGCAGATTTTCTCAGAATACGGATTGGGGTCGGAGAGAAGCCCGAAGGATGGGATCTGGCGGATTACGTCCTGTTTCATATGAGTGCGCAGGAACAAAAAGAGATGGGGGAAGCGGTAGCTCGCGCGGCGGAAGCGGCGGTCTGCGTGGTACAGGAGGGTATCCAGAGAGCAATGAATCGTTTCAATACGCCGCGGCAAAAGTCAGAAGCGACAAAGCAGCCGGAGAAAGGATAATCGAAGATGAAGGGAATCTTTCAGCCGGCGGTAGGGCTGCCGGGATATGAATCAATCAAGGCGCGGGTTCTCGGGAGAGAATCGGTGCTTGTTTCTGGTATCGGAAGCGTGGTACAGGACTATTTGTCCGCGGCGCTCGCAGAAGATTTGGATCGTCCGATCGTGATCGTTACGGCGAATGAACTGAGCGCAAGACAGGCCATGGAGAACATGGCCTTTTATGCGCCGGAAAAAGTCGTTTTTTTTCCAGCAAAGGATCCTTTGTTTTATAGTGCTGACGTGCGGGGCGGCGCCATCGAAGAACAGCGAATTCGCACGATTTGCCGAATTCAGGATGGATCAGCCGGTGTGCTTGTCTTACCGGTGGAAGCGCTGTTTGACCGATTGGTGCCCCATGAGCGTTTTATGGAATTTTTTCTGCATAAGAAAGTAGGGCAGGAGCTGCCGCTGGATGGAGTATCCCAGCGTCTGGTAGAGATGGGATATGTCCGGAGAGATCAGGTAGAACATGCAGGACAGTTTTCCATTCGCGGCGGTATTATCGACGTGTTTCCGATCACAGAAGACATAGCATATCGGATAGAGCTTTGGGGAGATGAGATTGATTCCATACGGGTATTAGATACACAGACGCAGCGGTCGGCACATCGGCTGACGGAGATTCATCTGGCGCCAGCACGGGAGATCATAGCGGGACAAAAGGAAGAAGAAAGTGCGTTAACACGGATCCGTCAGGAAACGGAAGAGATGGCGAACCGCTGGAATCAGGAGGGCCACGCGGAAGAAGCCCAGAGGATTCAGGAGATGACGGAATCTTTCTTATATCGTATGGGCGGAGATCGTTCTCGCACATTGGACGGATATATTCCGTATTTCTATCCTGAAAGCGAGTGCATATTGGATTATATGACAGAAGATACCTTGGTAGTTCTTCAGGAGCCTGCTAGGATTCGGGAAAAGGTACGGGTTTATCAGGAAGAACTGTCTACTGGACTTCGAGGACGAATAGAAAAGGGATATCTTTTGCCGGGACAATGGAAATTGTTCCCGGAATGGACGGAAATCATGAAGGACATGCAGACGAACCCCTGCATTTCGATGTGCGGCCTCCTATCTTCCGGGCAGAATCTGGTGCCGGCAAAGGAGATTGTGCAGATGCAGACGCGCTCCATGAATGTACTTTTGCAGGAACAGCAGGAGTGGGTTAAAGATCTCAAGCAATATACGGAACAAGGCTATCGTGTGGTGCTTCTGACAGAATCCAGCTTGAGAATTCCCCTGACAGTTTCTTATTTGCAGGAAGAAGACATTCCAGCAAGAGGTGAGGAGGATCCCCAGGCAGTGCCCAAACAGGGGATGGTGACGGTGATGCGGGGCATCCTGCGTCATGGATTTGTATGGCCTGAGGCGAAATGGGTTCTGGTGAGTCAGCAAGAGGGCGCGGAAAAGCGGAAGCAGCGGAAACGCCGCAGGCGTTTCAAAGATGGGCAGCGGATCAGCAGTTTCGGAGAACTCACAGTGGGCGATTATGTGGTGCATGAGACCCATGGCGTGGGGATCTATCAGGGAATTGTGCAGCTGGAAAACGATGATGCCTGTCGAGATTATTTTAAGATTCTGTACAGGGATGGCGGGGTTTTATATGTGCCGACAACCTCGCTCGACCTGTTGCAGCGCTATGTGGGCGGAGAGGATGCGAGGCCGCGCGTCAATCGGCTGGGAGGGCAGGAATGGCAGCGGACCAAGAATAAGGTCAAGGAGTCGGTGGCCAAACTGGCGGAAGACCTGGTAGAACTCTATGCGGTCAGACAGGCGCAGGAGGGGTTTGCTTTTTCGCCAGATTCGGTTTGGCAGAAGGAATTTGAAGAAATGTTTCCCTATGAAGAGACAGAGGATCAGCTGACCGCGATCGAAGACACCAAGCGAGATATGGAAAGTCATAAGATTATGGATCGTCTGATCTGCGGAGATGTTGGCTACGGGAAAACGGAGATTGCCATACGAGCCGCGTTTAAGGCAGTTCAGGACGGTAAGCAGGTTGCGGTTCTGGCGCCGACTACGATCCTGGCACAGCAGCATTATAGCACGTTTACAGCACGGATGCGGGAATATCCGATACAGATAGGGCTGCTGTCCCGTTTTCGGAGCCGTAAGGAAATATCGGAGGCGCTTCGGGGGACCGCTGCAGGAACTGTGGATATTCTGATCGGGACACACAGGATTCTTTCCAAGGATGTGCGTTTCAAGGATCTGGGCCTCCTGGTGGTGGATGAGGAACAGCGTTTCGGGGTAGGCCATAAGGAGAAGATTAAGGCACTGCAGCGCAACGTGGATGTCCTTACACTCACGGCAACACCGATTCCGAGAACATTGCATATGAGCCTTTCGGGGATTCGGGATATGAGCGTACTGGAGGAGCCGCCGCAAGAACGTCATCCGATTCAGACCTTCGTGATGGAGGAAGATGAGGAGATGATACGAGAGGCCATTTATCGGGAGATCGGACGAGGAGGGCAGGTGTTCTTCCTTTCTAACCGAGTACAGAATATTGAACAGCAGATGCTGCGTATTCAGAAGATGGTGCCGGAAGCCCGGGTTTCTTTCGCGCATGGACAGATGGCGGAACGGGAACTGGAAAACGTCATGATGGAGTTTGTGGAAGGAGCGATTGATATTCTGGTCTGCACTACCATTATCGAGACGGGTTTGGACATTCCCAATGCCAACACGATTCTCATTACGGATGCGGATACCATGGGATTGGCGCAGCTGTATCAGCTGCGCGGGCGCGTTGGACGTTCCGATCGGCTGGCCTATGCGTATTTCATGTATCGTAAAGGAAAGGTACTGCAGGAAGTAGCACAGAAACGTCTGGAAGCGATAGGAGAGTTTACAGAGTTTGGATCCGGCTTCCGAATTGCCATGCGGGATCTGCAGATCCGGGGAGCCGGTAATATTTTGGGAGCAGAACAGCATGGACATATGGGGGCGGTCGGATATGAACTCTATTGTAAGATGCTGAAAGAAGCCATGGATCGGCTGAAAAAAGCGCCGGTCCGTCCGACTTTTGAGACAACCATGCGTATCGGCGTAGATGCTTACATTCCTTCGGAGTATATTTCCAACGAGTCGCAGAAATTAGAGGTCTATAAGAAAATCGCGGCGATCACGAATGAAGAGGACTACTTGCAGATGCAGGAAGAGCTTCTGGATCGGTATTCTGATATGCCGCCTTGTGTAGGGAATCTGGTGGATATCAGCTTTTTAAAGGCTTTGGCGAGCTCGTTAGGGGCAGATAGCCTGGAAGAGGACGGAAAGGAGCTGCGGATGCATTTTCGCAAGGATGCGCCGCTGGATCCGCAAAAACTGATGGAGATTACGAATTCTCTCGGAAGGGGGGCGCGTTTGATACCGAGAGAGGATACGGTACGTCTTATTGTACCATTTTCCAAAGGAACGAAGGAAAAGGATACGATGCGTCTTCTTCGGATTCGTAAACTGCTGGAGCGATTGGCAGAAGCTAGGGTAGAAGATGGTGAATTGGATGAGAGGACGAGTTAAGAGGTTCGTGGCGTGGCTGCTGCTTCCGGTGTTGCTGGGAGGATGCAGCGCACCGGAAGCAGTGGTGACTGTTGCCGATGAAACCGTGTATGAGCAGCAGGCCATGTTATATCTGGCCTTAACGCTGCAGACTTATGAGGAACGGGCGGGAAAAGAGATCTGGAGCATGCGGATTGGCGGCATGGACGCCTTTGATGCTGCCTGTGAGGCAGCGTTAGAGTCGATGATCCGTAATAAAACAGTACTGAGCCGGAGACAGGGGACGCCGACAACCTTGATTTCGAATGCAGGAGAGATCGAACAGGCCGCGTTGAACCTGCGCGATCGGGTTGGTGCAGAAACGCTGGATGAATGGGGAATTACGCAGGAACAGGTGATTGCCTGTATAGAAGAAGATTACAGGGTTTATCAGGCATTGCAGCAGATTTCGTATTTACCGGATACGGATGAGATCGAAGAGCGCGTAGACGAATATTTTGTCTGGTATGACCATGTGAATGTGGATGAATACATGGAGCGAATCTGGCTGGACGCCATCATTGTCTACACGGGACAGTTCATGGATGGAGAATGGATTCAAGCTACAGGAAATGGTGCATACAAAAATGTGGAAGAGGCAAAGACAGCTTTGGAAGCTGGTGCGTCTTTTGAAGAAGTCAAGCAACGATACAATGAAGAAGAAAATTTAGCAATGGCTCCTTGTTTTACAGCGGGAATTGTACAGTCTCAGTCGGGAAATATTTTCTATAAAGGACAATTGGAGAGAGACTTATGGGAAGAACTATTTCGTATTCCTGCGGGACAGACCTCGGAGGTACTGACCACAGAATACGGATATTTGATAGTTCGTGTCATAGGATTCCCCGGAGCAGAAGCAAACGATCGCGCACTGTATCAGCGAAAACTGGAAGAAGTGCGCGAGGAATATCGGCAGCAGATATCTCAGGAAATGATACAAGAGGGGGTAGAATCTACCATTGATCAATGGCGTCAGGAATTGTCCATTACGGTGCATATGGAAAAATGGCAGCAGATTATGGAAATAATGCAGCGCTGGATTGGCGTTGAATAGTCATCATCTCTGGATGATGGCATTTTTTTGCAATATCCGTCCCCGTGTATTCCGCCTTTACAATTCGTGTTCTCTATGATATCATAAGACATACGAAAGGGGGAGATCCTATGGCCAAGCTCTCATCTCATATTGCACATATCATTTCTTCGTTCTACCATACGCTGCTCAAACTCCATGCCATCCCCGACTTCTGTCTCTCCCGCAAGAAGAATAAGAAAACGGG
>CALBGL010000081.1 GCA_937892735.1 uncultured Clostridia bacterium
CTCACGCAGTAATGAGGATATCGCAAAATCATCCGCTTTGTTCCATTTCAAAAAAGCCATTGCTCCTTAGATGATTTCTCATCTATTTTGCAATGGCTCCCCACTTGTCTTTGACTGCTCTTTATCTGGTTACGATATCCACCGGTATGTTAAAGATCTTCGCTACCTTCAGAATCGTATCAATATGTCTGCCCGTTGCCGCCGCGAAATGATGCGTAGGACCGCATTCACTCCAGCGTGTGACAAACTCCCGCGCGCCACAAGTGAAGCGCGTTCTCATGTTAGTATCTCCAAAGGACAGGATCTTGCCTTCTTCGTTGACGCCTTCCGCGGCGATGAACTTGAAGTGTCCATCACCATCCTGCGTGATTGCAAGATATGTCACCGGACCGGTATGCGGGTAGAACTGCGTCAGATATCCGCCGCCCGTCTTTCCATGGAATACCTTCACAATTTTCATCGTAGGCTTCTTCGCGGAAATATCGGCGTCACCCGAACCGCTATGTCCAATGATCGCGATATCGTCGTTGAAATCAATCGAATACATTTCAGCCAGCTGTCCGGTGCCGGAAATGGTCTTCAGGATGCTCATGGCCATCGCTACCTTGATGTCTCCTTCTACCGCGCATGCCGTTCCCTGCTTAATCAGCATCGAGAATGCTGGAATCAGCATGCTGTCCAGAACGCCTGCTTTGCCCTGCGCAAATCCATTGTAATGAGACGCGATCAGGCCCAACTTCTCATCCTTGACCCACTGCTCAAAAGCCACGACATACTTAGCCATCTCCCAGACTTCCTCGATACTTCCGCCACCTTCGATGTCAAAAGTATCCAGAATATCCTGCGCCTTTGTGCGAATCGCCTCTTCATCCGTGATATCATCGGCAATCGCCCACATGGCTTCCCAGTCAAACTGTTTCGTATATACATGCATTCTTCGGTACAGGTTGGATTCATCAATATACAGATCCATCATACCTGGATACGGTCTGCCGATCTGCGCCAGATTCGTATCTCGAAATCTTCTTCTGACCTGCGCCGCGCGGCACCAGTCCTCGATCTCCGCCTGCACCTGTGGATCGCCGCCTTCTACTACTCCAGTGATCACCGCATGTCTCTTTCCGAATCTCTCCAGATCCGCCACCATTTCGCCTACAGCGCCGCAGGCATAGCCTTCTCCCAGCCAGGACGCGATATCCGTATGGTCATAATCCAACGCCTTAAGCTTCTGTATATTGACAAGCACCACCGGCACATCCAGATCCTTGACCGCCGGCAGCATGTTGTATGAGGTAGCATACGTCAGAAGCTGCAAGAAGACCAGATCCACGTCAGCTGCCCGAAACAGGTCGCCAGCAGCCTGAGACTGTTCTTTGGTGGTAACCATCCCACCGTCAATGATTTCTACCGAATCCGGAATCGTCTTCTTAAACGCCGCATACTGTGCCTCAAACTCTGGCACCAATGATGGAAATTGCGGCAAGTAAGCGCCCAAAGCGATGGAGAACACACCTACCTTGGCCTTTGTATCCACTAACATAATAAGCCCTCCGATATGATGAAATTAAGGCAATACTGCATGGTATCCCGCAGCATCCTCTTAGGGGTATTATACACTAACCAGGCCTGCGCGCGCAATACAAAAATCAAAATCCCACGGCTTTTGCTCGGATTATTCTGCCGCCAGCGTTCTACTCGCAAAACTGCGTATCGTATAGGCCGTCTCAGCCTTGGGCGTATCGTCCGGAAGATCCTGAATCATGCCGCCTTTCCCGCAATCTTCAAACGTCTGCCAGGGCAGCACGGCTTTCGTAGTGAAGAGAATTCGTTCCACCTGTTCCAGGGGCTGATTGAAGTTGAAATCTCTCTGCACCGTCTGGTCGTCCCATGACAACGTCACCTGCGCCGATCCCTTGACACAGTCCAGCGTCATCGTCACATCAATCCACGTATCCGCCGGATACTCCAGCCACTCTCTGGGCGCACCGCCTGTCTTCACTCGCAGCATACCATCCGCGTCGAACATTAGACGAAGAGCCTGTTTGCCGCAGCGATCCTGCGCCTCGATCACCATGGCGGTGCCTTCCCGCAGATTTTCCACCTTCAGACTTGTCTTTACTTCACTTAACACCGCGGGTACGATGGCGCGCTGCGCCCTAGGACGATCATAGGGGTCTTTATCCGATAGACGCAGTCCTTCCTGCGTCTTTTCGACCTCTGTCCATTGGGGAATATACAGATTCCATGCATCCAGATTGGAGAAATCCTCATCCACATCTTCTTTCTGTACCCCACAAATCGGAACCGGCACTTCACACACCCAGATATCCTCTTTATTCACACTGTATGTGAGCCACATCTTGCCATCCCGAGGCTGCGGATTACTCTCGCAGATGCCCCGCATGTACTGCGCCCCCAGATTTTTCAAGCCGCCCTCATAGCGGCAGGGCGAAATCTCCGGTACGATGGCCAGCATATTCGAAAAATCTTCTCCATTATCCCCGGTTACGACCGCCAGCGGCCAGCGATGCGCCCCATTCCTCGAAGGATTATATACCAACGCATAGCGCCCATCATCCGTCTTCTGCCCCCAGACCTTCGCCGTATTCGTCTCTAACGAATAAGACATCTTACGGTCCGTCCACGTCTTGCCACCGTCCTGACTGCGAATGACCGCGCCATTCTTATAGACGCCCATGATATCTCCACCAGGCAGGGTATAGTAACTGAGCGCCTGTCCTCCCGGCACCGAGAAGAGTTCGGTATCGTAACGCTGCTCTTCCCACCACTGCTGAATCACCAGGTGGTTGTCCAGGTATTCCTGCACTGCCCTTACGAAATCGGGATCGTCGCTTTCCTCGAAATAGGGGAATACATCGGTATTCTCCCGTGTATAGCCTCCCGGCGCATTATATCGGATAAAATAAATCGGCGACAGCGAAAGATCCGGATAAATCTCCCGCACAACGCGGCCCACGCCGTATCCATTATTGGGCGCAATATGAATATGCGGTGAGATCCCATAAAACGCGCTGACCAAGAGTTTCCCTTCCGTCGTGACATAAAAACCCATCCGCTGATGGCAGATCGCCGGCGTCTTTTCCTCCAGAAGCTCCTTCCCTGGACCCAAATAGGGCGCGCTGGGTACTTCAATGGAAGGGAAAACCACCTCCGGCTTACTCCAATGTCGCCCGTCCTGCGAGTGACAAAGCAGCGTCTGTCCCGGCGGCATATGTTCTGTCTGTACGTTGGACAGATACTCCACAAAGAATCGGCCCTCCCACCAGGCAATCATAGCCGCATGATTATAGGTCCATCCATACCCATCCCCCGATGCCTCCACATTGTCCCGGCAGGCACGCATGATCTGATAATTCTTTACTCCCACGGCATGGCGCAGGCCTCCGTCCTGAAAGCGGATGTCCACATTCTTACCGCCATGAATCCGAATTCGGTCTTCTTTTAACATGTCTTCCCGATACCCCATGATGACCCTTCCTTTCTCTTTTTCTTCCAGTTGCTCGGCATAGCTTGACGCTGCCGTACCACGAACTGATTCGCTTTCGGAGATGGACGCCCTTTGGCGGCCATCTCGGGGCGTGGCTCAATCTCCCCTAAGTTACAGACTCTGCCAAGCCACGCCTATTGTACCACATTCTCCCTGTCCCGCAAAAGGATCATTGTCTACAAAACCTGTTCATTTCTCCACTTTTCTAAGAAAGCTTTTATGGAATCTTAAACTTTAGCACATTGACGAGCCCTCTATTCTCTTGTATAATAAACATATCATTGAAAAAGTCAAGGAGACCATTATGGGATTTAATTTCTACGTCCTTTCGTGGATGTTTTTGATCTATTCTTTCCTGGGGTGGTGCGCCGAAGTCATCTTCGTCGCTTTCGATACGAAGTGCTTCGATAATCGTGGATTTCTGCGAGGTCCGGTGTGCCCCATCTATGGCGTGGGAATCACACTGATCCTGTTCTGTCTCAGGCCTTTTACAGAAAACTGGTTTGTACTTTTTATCATATCGCTCCTCCTCACAACGGTGCTGGAACTGGTAGTTGGCATTTTACTGAAAAAATGTTTTCATCACGAATGGTGGAATTACTCTCAATTTCGTTTCAACTTCCGCGGCTATATCTGTCTGCGTTTTTCCCTGCTCTGGGGTGTTGGATGTCTTTTTGTCGTCAAATTCGTGCATCCCGTAGTATCCTTTTTTATCCTCAATTGTCCTCGTGATCTGGGCCTCCCCCTTCTTTGTTTCTTTGGCGTAATTTTTATTGTCGATGTGGTCGTGACGCTGTTATCCATCCATTCCTATCCCAAACGCCTGAAAGCGCTAAATGATATCGAATCCCGCCTGCACCAGCTCTCCGAGGACCTGGGTATCAGCCTCTTCGGCAGCGTCAGTTCTGTGATGTGCGTATTGGACAAGAAGAACTGGGCTCCGGACAAGCAGGCTAAGGCCCGAGAAGCTGAGGTGCTCGTTCAGAAACGGGAACCGCTGCTGCAGAACAAAAATCATGTACACAAGCATCTTCTCAAGGGCTTTTCCTTTCTCTATGAGGATCGATACCGTTCCGCGATTGTGGCTTTAAAACGATATCTGATGCGGAATCGCTTTTCATAAAAACACAAAATAGGGGTTGACTTTTTAGAATTTTCCAACTATGATAAAGGTAGATTTCACAGAAAGGAGATCTGGACTATGAAAGAATTAAAAGGCACCAAGACAGAGGCCAATCTGATGGCGGCGTTCGCTGGGGAGTCTCAGGCGCGCAACAAATATACTTTCTATGCTTCCAAGGCAAGAAAGGATGGCTATGTACAGATTGCCAAGATCTTTGAAGAAACCGCAGCCAATGAAAAGGAGCATGCGGAGATCTGGTTTAAGCTGCTGCATGATGGCATTCCTTCCACCGAGGAGAACCTGAAGGATGCGGCCGCCGGCGAGAACTATGAGTGGACTGATATGTACGCGGGCTTCGCGAAGACCGCGAAGGAAGAGGGTTTTGATCGTATTGCCGCTCTCTTTACCATGGTTGGCGCCATTGAGAAAGAACACGAGGAACGTTATCTTAAGCTCCTGGCCAATGTACAAGAGGGTCTGGTTTTCTCCAGAGATGGAGATATGATCTGGCAGTGCTCGAATTGTGGTCATATTGTCGTAGGTAAGAAAGCGCCGGAAGTTTGTCCGGTCTGCGCTCATCCTAAGGCATATTTCCAAATCAAGGCAGAAAATTATTAATCTTAGCAAAAGGAGGTGCCGCAGCAGGTGGCATCTCTTTTTCTATATTTCTTTAAAGGAGACTTCCATTTATGAAACTGCTCATCATTCGTCACGGAGATCCGGATTACGCCGCCGACTCTGTCACTAAGAAAGGCGCGCGCGAAGCGGAGATGCTGGCGGAGCGTCTTTCTCATCTCAATGTTCATACTTTTTATGTATCCCCGCTGGGCCGCGCACAGCGTACGGCGGCCCCCGCATTGCAGCTTCTCCATAAAGACGCCGTCACCCTGCCCTGGCTGCGGGAATTTCAGGCGCCAGTACAGGATCCCGATACCGGCAGCCCGCGCAATCCCTGGGATTTCAAGCCCGCTTACTGGATGCAGGATCCTCGATTTTACGACTCGTCCCTATGGACGCAGACGCCCATCATGCAGACCGGTAATGTGGCCACAGAAACGCGGCGAGTCTACCAAGGCCTGGATGATATTCTTAGGCAACATGGGTATCGTCGCAAGGGACTATACTACGAAGCGACCGCAGCCAATACGGATACGATCGCTTTCATCTGTCATTTCGGCGTGGAATGCGTCATGTTGTCCCATCTGATGAACATTTCTCCCATGCCCCTATGGCATCATTTCTGCGCCCTTCCTTCTTCTGTCACCACGCTGGTCACCGAAGAGCGGGAAAAGGGCATTGCTGTTTTCCGCTGTCTTTCCTTTGGAGATCTGTCCCATCTGTATGCGCACGGCGAAGAACCCTCTTTTGCTGCCCGTTTCTGTGAAGTGTACGATAACTTTAGTCAGCGCCACTAACTGTTTCGTCCTCGATCTCCCAGAACACCTGCGGCTGAAAGGTCTTCTTCAGCTTATACACGAAGAAACCCGGATCCATGCGGCTGATAATGGTGCCTACCAGACCGCCTGATGCAACCACGTCAATCGCGTCAAGGGCCATCTCTGGGCCTGGCGTTTCGCTCCAACATGATGCCAGGCCATCTGGCTGCAGATAAAACTTAATGTGGCGCTCATTCGCGCACTCCAGGAAACAGATTCTGAGCCGCAGGACCAAAATATGATCCTCATTCTGACAAAATTCTCCCTGTACGCTGATCCAATATACCTCTCCCCGTACCCGCAGTCTCTGTTCACAGCCCTGATCAAAGCCAATTCGCAGCCGATATGTCTCGCTGCCAGCTTCCAGAAGAATCCAGAAGCCCTGCTGCTCCTGGCAAAAGCTTATACGGGTGATAGCCGGCGGGAAATTATTCTGCGTCGCCTGAATGAACACTGGTAGCAGCGTGGCGCTTCCTCTTTTCAGACGATAACTTCGCCCCGTGAGTAAACGAATCCCGCGTTCCCAGTCACAGCCGCCCGTACGCCGCTCTCGTTTCCAGGAAAACCGCCGGTTCGCGATGCTGTCCTTGGGCTGCCAATATCGTTCCGGATGCTGCTGCAAGCTTTGCAGCGCCTGATACGCTGCCAGATCCGTGACTCTTTCCCCTGGCTCAAATCCTTCTCCAAAAAAATCCTCAATATACCGTGTCAGCGAACACCGCGCCTCCAATTCGATATTGCCCGCTGTTGTGACAATCACCATTTCCGTCCTAGGAAATACCATCACATTCTGCCCCAGCATGCCGTTCATCTGAAAAGATCCTGACTCCCGTCCCATCCAGATCTGATACCCATATCCATACTCGCCGGCGTCCACCTGTTTCCTACAACTCTCTTCAATCCATTCCGCAGAGACGAGCTGACGGCCTTCCCATCGCCCCTTCTGCAGAAAAAGCTGTCCCATCTTCGCCATATCCTCCGGCGTCATATACAGACCCCATCCGCCCTTCTCGATTCCTTCTGGACTGGTTTCCCAGTGCACGCGATGAATCCCCATGGGACGAAAGATTTTCTCTGTCAGATAATCGCTCAAATTCATGCCGCTGACACGGCAAACAATCGAAGCCAACACATACGAATTCATGCTGTTATATTGAAATTGCTCACCCGGCGTCCCTTTTACGCTCGATTCCAAAAAGCCTTTCATCCATTCTTCCTCGGTGATGGACGCCGCTTCATTATAAACCACACCGCTGGTCATCGTCAAAAGATGCCGCAGCGTCAGCTGTGATTGTCGTAATATCGCGAGCGGTCCGGCCTGGTCTCCCAGAAGTTTTACAACGCGATCTCCCAGTTGAAGCTTTCCCTCGTCAATCAAAAGCCCCACGGCCAATCCCGTCAAGCTCTTACACACGGAATAGGTTGCATGCCACAAGTCTCCCCGATAAGGGGCAAAACTCCCTTCACTGATGACTTTTCCGTGACGCAGGATCATGCAGGTATGCACATGCATATCCGAATCCTGTCTAAGTCCGTTCCAAAAGGTTTGCAAATAGGCACTGGACACGCCTTCCTGTTCCGGTACCGCGCGTTCCAGCCGCGTGCTCTCTGGAAAATCCTGCGCTAATACTCTTTTGCTCGGTGTAAAAGGTATCCGCGCCGCTTCTTCATTTTTCTGTGTAAAAAGATAATATAACCATTCCATGGTACGTTTCTGCACTCGCAGGTCCATATCTCATGCCCCTTCCTACTTCTTGTCCTTACCGTATAAGTTTTCCCGAAATTTTTCCAATGATTCCTTAAATCTTTTCGATTGCATTTTGGGGAATGCCTTCAAATGCCTTCGGAGACCCGGCATCCCTTCTTTCATCAAGATTTCCATCTCTGCCTTGCGCAGCGCAAATTCCTTTTTCTTTTCTTCCAGATTGTCCAAATCCGCTTTCTTCTCCGCCTCCAACGTCGTATCCGATATTTTCTGTCCCAGCGTATCGGAAAACTCCCTCAATTGGACCGCCAATTCTTCTAAGCGCTGCAGCTGACGCAAATTCTTGGAAATATGGGACACGGTGACATACAGATCGACGAACAGGAGAATCATAAAGAGGATCAATAACGGCCAGCTCAACCAGAGAGGCGTCCAGTCTACAAAGGCTGAGATGAGCGGATGGATGACCTTGATAATCACAACACAGGCGATCCCCCATAGCAAAGAAAACGGCAGGCAAATATACCCTCCGATATTTAAAGGCATATCCGAATAATCCCACCATCGGGTACGAAACAGCTTCTCCAAAACATACCCTGTCACCAGCTCAATCAAGGATGTCACGATCGCTGAAATCGCAAATAATACTAATACGTTGTCCCCCGCCATTGACCCTAATCCCACGATGACCGCCACGCCAACGCCATATATGGGACATAATGGGCCGTTTAAGAAGCCTCGATTGACAAAACGCTTTTCTTTTACCGCCGCAAAAGCCACTTCTCCACACCATCCCAGCAGGGCGTAAATAAAGAAAAACCAACCATATTCCCGTATCCAGTCCATGATTTTGATCCTTTCTTTTTTCTTTCAGTATATTTAATTTATGACCCTTTGTCAATGTCGATTCATTCCTTTGGAGGTATTTGGTATGATTGATTTACATTTGCATTTAGATGGTTCGTTGTCTGTCGAACTGATTGAATTTTTGGCCAAGCAGCAGCAAATTGCGCTGCCGGATCCTCTTTCGCCTTCTATTCAGGCGTCCCCGCGCTGTCAGGATCTGAACGAATACCTGCGTTGTTTTGACCTTCCCCTTCTCCTGCTGCAAACTCCGGAAGCTGTCCGTCAAGCCGTCTCGGATCTGATCCGCCGTCTCGATACCACCGGACTCTGGTATGCGGAGATTCGCTTTGCGCCGCAGCTGCACACACACAAACAGTATTGTCAAGAGGAAATCCTGCAGGGCGCTCTGGCCGGTCTCGTCGGTGCTCCCTTTCCTGTTCAGCTCATTCTGTGCTGTATGCGAGGAGACCAAAACGAAACTGCCAATCGGGAAACCCTCCGACTTGCGGCTGATTATCTGGGCAAGGGTGTCTGTGCGCTGGATCTGGCAGGCGCCGAGGGAGTCTTCCCTACGCGTCAGTACGCGGCTCTCTTTGCCGAGGCGCGGGAAGCCCGTCTCCCCTTCACAATTCACGCCGGTGAGGCCGCGGGACCCGAAAGCATCCGCGAAGCCATCCGCTTCGGTGCCTCCCGGATTGGTCACGGCGTGCGCCTGCGGGAAGATCCATTACTTTTAGAAGAGATTCTTGCACGCAGAATTCCTCTGGAGATGTGTCCTACCAGCAATCTACAGACTCGCGCTGTCTCTTCCCTTGATGATTATCCCTTACGGGATTATCTGCAAAAAGGACTTCGTGTTACAGTCAATACGGATAATATGACGGTCTCTCAAACAAATCTTGCAAAAGAATATCAACTTCTATCCCTCACACCCCATGAGATACATCAGCTTTTATCCCATTCTATTCAGGCCGCTTTCCTGCCGGAAAGCGTTAAATCTGCCTTACAAAGCCGTCTTAAAAACCCTCTTGAAAAATAGGAAAAACGTGATATACTAGATTCGTATCATGTGAAAAAGGAGGAATCAACCGATGTATTGTACAAGAAAAATTCATCCGGATCTGTATTGGGTGGGTGGCAACGATCGTCGCCTTGCCCTTTTCGAAAACATGTATCCAATCTCTCGGGGTGTTTCTTATAATTCTTATATTCTGCTAGATGAACAGACTGTTTTACTAGATACTGTGGATCGTGCCATCAACGATCTGTTCTTTGAGAATATCGAGCACGCGCTGCAGGGACGCAAACTGGACTATGTCATCGTCAACCACATGGAACCTGACCACTGCGCTTCTTTGGCCGAACTGGTTCTTCGATATCCCGATATAAAGATTGTCTGCAACACGAAGACGCTGGGAATCATTCGTCAGTTCTATCGTTTTGATGTCGAGGCGCACGCCCATCTTGTAAAAGAAGGGGATACACTTTGTACCGGAAAACATACCTTGACCTTTGTCATGGCCCCGATGGTTCACTGGCCTGAAGTCATGGTAACCTATGACCTAATTGACCACATTTTATTTTCTGCGGATGCCTTTGGCACGTTTGGCGCTCTGAATGGCAATCTGTTTGCAGACGAAGTCCGCTTCGAAAGCGAGTGGCTGGGTGACGCCCGCCGCTATTATACGAATATTGTAGGAAAATACGGTCCTCAGGTGCAGGCGCTTCTGAAAAAGGCTGCAGGGCTGGACATCCAGATGATCTGTCCTCTGCATGGTCCTATCTGGCGCGAGAACATCGCCTGGTTCCTTGATAAATATCAGCACTGGAGCACCTATACACCCGAGGAGCAGTCTGTTGTGATCGCGGCTGGATCCGTATACGGCAACACCACCAATGCCGCCGAAATTTTAGCCGGCCTGCTTGCCGAGCGCGGCGTGAAAAACATCGCTTTTTATGATGTTTCCAACACGCATCCTTCTGTCCTTGTATCAGAAGCATTTCGCTGCAGCCATCTGGTATTTGCCAGTTCTACCTATAATAACGGCATCTTCACACCTATGGAAACGGTTCTACTGGATCTGGCTGCGCACAATCTGCAGAATCGTACCGTCGCGTTGATCGAAAATGGTTCTTGGGCTCCGGTCTCCGGAAAGCTTATGCGGGAAGTCCTAGGAAAGATGAAAAATATACAGATTCTCGATTCTTCCCTCACACTTCGTTCCTCAATGAAAGAAGATCAACTGGCCTCCCTGGAATCTCTTGCGGATACTATCGTAAAATCATTCGAATAGAAGTTTACAGAGGGACTACCTGTCAGGTAGTCCCTTTGATTCTTTTTGCAATATCCGTCCCCGCGTATTCTATCTTTACATTTTGTATTTTCTGTGATATCATAAGACATACGAAAGGGGCGATCCTATGGCTACACTCTTATCTCACATTGCGCATATCATTTCTTCGTTCTATCACACTCTACTCGAACTTCATGCCATTCCCGACTTCTGCCTGTCTCGGAAGAAGAATAAGAAAACGGGAAAGGTGTATTTATACAAGCAGGAATCCACTCGGA
>CALBGL010000082.1 GCA_937892735.1 uncultured Clostridia bacterium
ACGAGACCGCTGGTACTGCAAAGGACTAACAGCAACATCCATACCATATTCTGACGCTGCAAGGGCATCGGCTTGTCTCCCCAGAACCCCTCGTAATACTCCTGATTCACCAACCATGGGACGATTCCTTCTTGTTGCGCCCTTTCCCGCAGTTCTTCCACCCGCTCTTCCATCTGCATGACTCCCTCCAGCGCGCTGGAAAAACCCTGAGCCTGTTCCTTCGCATAGGATAGATACGAGTCGATCGAGGCGTTGATCGGCCCTTCCGCGTCTGTCAGGTACTCCTCATAATATATGCTTTTTCCCTGAGGAGATACCCTTTCGCTGTATGTCAGCTGATTCGCCAGCAGACAACCTGCCAGCAAAAATAAAAGGGTACCTTCTAAAAAGACATGTTTATAGAATTCCAGTCCCACGTTTCCCATACGAGTTCTGATTCCATCGAACCCCGCCTGCATCCCATATATCCACTGGTCCCAATACTTGTTTTCCTGAGTCGGATATTGTCTGCATTGTATGTGATGCAATATCCCCGCCAGTCCCAGAAAAAGAACCAGCATGCTCTCTAAGAAAACCGTACGGAGCGCAATCGGCCATCCCCCGATGTTCAGATTTACATATTGCGTAAACAAATCCGTCGTATGAATGCAAAAGACGAAATTCCAGTATTTCAGAATCTGAAAATGACTCTGTGGGGGAATCCACGCATAGAGGGCATACTCGATCCCCAGGAAAAGCCCCAGTACCAACAGGGAAAGACTCGTATGACGAATCCCGCCCAGTATCACCCAGCACACACACCCTATAAAGATGCCCATCCCCATCTTACACACCCCGAAGCGGATCAGCCATTCCCCGATGGAAATGGTCTGCGGATATGTTTCGAACGCTATCAGCGCCTGTATGGGCCTTCCCAGGTCTTCCCAGCCGCCATAAAGCGCTAAAGCGCCTGCCAGCGTGCCCCCATACAGGATACAGGTATACAGGATGCTGATGCAGGACAGGATGCCGATACGCGAAAGTCCCAAACGCCATCTTCCCCCTGTCGTACTGCGTATCGCATCCCAGAGTCCTTTCCTGCGCTCTTCCAAAAAAGAGAATACGACAATCAGAAGGACCGCCAAATATACATAATCCGTCAGTCGGAAGTTCAGCCAGGCATCCAGCCCCTGATTATGGCCAAACGCAAGTTGCACGCCGGTAAGCGGCCTAAAATCATCCGCGGTCTTCTTCAGATTGCGCTGGAAATAGGGCGTCGCGTTTTGGAACAGGCTGCTTTCAGACTGGCTCCGGTACTGCGCCTGTATCTGCTCCAGATATTCGGGATACTCCCTCAGATATTTCAGTTCCGACTCTAATGTTCCCAGCATCTCTCCATACCAGGAAATTTCCAGTCGAAACGCCACCGTATCCTCTATCAGACGCAGCAGATCGGGATAGTCCTGCAGCCAGTCTACCACCTCTTCTCGCGTCACTTCTCCCTCCAGGTACCCGCCTGCCCATAAGGATGCGCTGGCAAGATGATCCTGTTCTTCTCGCAGCCAACTCTCCGCCGTTTCCCATTCCATGCTCTGGCATATTTCCACATGCTTTTTATAGATCTGACTGTGCCGGATCATCTCTACCCCGTCGGAAATCCGTATTCCCTCTGCTTCTCCCTCCCAAAACATAAACATACAGAAGACCGGAAGGAAAAGCAAGATCATACATCGTTTCGGATGTCTCCAGATCCGCTTCCATTCGTTCCACATCGTTTTTCTCCGCTCTTATGGAATATCGAATCGGCAAAGGACCTGTGCCTCTTCACTCACATCAAACGGTACCCGCACCAGCGCGCCCACCGTTTCCGCGCCCTCTTGCCACATCAGCTGAAGCAGAACACAATCCGTCGTGATAGATATTTCATTGCAGCCAGGCTTTTCTGGTTGTTCCGTTACCAGTATTTCGTCTTCCCGCAGTGTCGCGCCATCATAGGTTCCGATCCAGCAGAAAAAACCCCGCTCCACCGAATTATACTGTACCAGTTTCTGTCCGCCCATCCTGATGCCTGTTCCCGTTATGCTGTGGATGCTCCGCGCCGTTCCCTCCTGGCTGTCGTATCTCATGATGGTATATCTCTCTGTGTCCCTCTCGCTTTCCAGCCAATAGACGCCGCTTTCATCCACCCACAGACTTTCCGCATACCGGTTTATATCCTGTTCCTCGTACAAGGTTTTCAAGGAGGCGTCTTCTATACTGTATGCAGACAGGGTAGACTGCGCCTCGTAGCTGTATAAGAAATATAGCATATTGCCGTACAACTGCATTTCGTATCCTATCGGCCCTGCCTCATGAGTATGTTCGAAAATGGTCTTGGCCGAGTCTTCCTTTCCCAGAATCGCCTGCGTAATCCGCAGGGTCTCGATCGGAACCCCATTCTCTACGTCGCTGATTAGAACGGCTGTATACACGTATCCTCGATGTACTCTCATCATCGGATTCCCCCCATCCACGAGCCCCGGAAGCTTTTGCTCTTGTCTGCGATCCGTTCCGTCCAGGTTCATGCTGAATAGATAATAATCGCTGCTGCTCACTGTCGGGTTGCTCGCCCAATAGATTCTTTCCTCATACAGGCTCAATCCACTCATAGGTGATGAAATCATGTACGCATTGCAGCCGGCGCCATCATGTTTGCACTGGGGATTCCCGCAAAGCTTTCCATACTCTCCCGTCTCCTTGTTCACATACCAGATATATTGACCGAAAATGGAGGAAAAGTAGTACGCTTCTTCCGTTTCACAAGTAGCGGATAGCAGACCGAACGAATTTTGCATATCGTAGGAGGGCAAATAGGCGTCCGTGTGAAACTGCTGTTCCAGTAAAGGATCGGAGGAGGAACAAGCGCCAATGGAAAAACAGAAAGACACAAACAGGATCCCCAATAAAATTTTACGCATAATCTTGCACCCCCATTATATTCATAAATCCGTTTTACCTCATTTAGATCATGAAAAATTTGAAATTTCTTCCCATCTTATGGATTCGAATCAATGTCTGTTAGTCCTCTTCCATAAAGTGGATCCTAACATGCGTTTCTGTGTCTATTATACAATATTGTTTTATTTTTTTCAACATTTTTTAACAAAATGTTCATTTTTACATGATGCTCCAAAAAATCGCCCTCGGTGACCCGACGGCGATTCCTTTTGCAGATTATCCTAATTTTTCTTCCGCTTCTTTCAGTAGTTTAGGAATGTTGAGCTTATACTCGCACCATTCCAGACACGCGCCGCATTCCAAGCAATCGGCCCCCTTCATGGGCAGCGTCTGATACTGCTTTCTGTATTGCTCCACATCCTTGCCCAGGCTGGTGCAGATCTTCATCCGGGAGTATACGGACAGGATCTCCGGGAAGTTCAGGCCATTGGGACAGGAGAATTTCTCGAGGCAGTGCAGACATTCCCGGCAGGTATCGTTCATAAGGCCGCTCACCTTGTCTGCTTCCGCGGCCCAAGCCGCTCTCTCCTCCTCACTCGGACGATTCCCCAGCGCGACGGCGATGTCGGCATCTATCTCCTCCGGACTCCTGGCGCCCGCATCCACCGAGGTGATATAGGGGTTGGACAGACAAAAATTCAGCATCTTGGCATAATCAATCGTGATAAATTCTCTCAGCACCTGGTAAATCGGCAGCATGCTGTTGCCGTTGAACGCCTTCATGTTGACAATCCCCAGATCCTTCTCATGGATGTATTTCAGGATGTCCAGTTCTCCATCCTCGCCCAGGCTGCGGTTAAACACGTTATAGGGCAGTTCTACCACATCGAAGACTCCCGTATCCACGGCCTCCTTGATCTCCTTCGGGAAGGGATAGTGGCTGGAAAAACCGGGGAAACTGATCATCCCCTCCTTCTGAAGTTCCCGCAGCCGCGGCAAGACACCGGATTTTTGAATCACTTCCCAGCGCTCATCGCTGATACCATGCAGGAAATAGACCAACCGAACCGGCGTCTGCCCGATATGCATCTCATCCCCCAGGCCCTCAATCCGCAATGCCTTTCTCGTGGCCGCCAGGTCCTCCGCCAGGGGCGCAAGCTCATACCCATGCCCCTTGGTGACAATCACGATGGGCTCTGTCAGATCGGTACGGCTCGCCAACACCTCACCCACCATCTCTTCGCTCTCCACATAGGTGCCGTCCCCGCAGGTTCCCGTATAGCTTCTCGCGGTATCAATGAAGTTGATACCCTGATCCAGCACATGGTGAAGAAGGTCGATACCCTGCTGCCGGTTGGGCAGCATCCGCAGGTTCATGGCGCCGAATCCCAGCTCGGTAATCCACAGATTCGTACGTCCAAATCTTCTTTTCTTAATATCTTGTTTCATGTTTTAATGCCTCCTCTTATATGATATTTTGGTTCCTTTATACGTGATTTTCTCCTGATCCACACAGAGCGTCATCGGCAGCCATGCTGCGGCGCCAGCTCCCAATGCCTCTCGGATCGTCAGTTCCTTTGTCTCTTCCTTCCATTCCAGAGGAATCTGCAGATAGGCGCCCCCTTCATAGGCATACCCATCTCCGGCGTCCTGATACAGCAGGAAGGATCCATCCCCGCCCTCAAAAATCTCCAGATGCACCATTCCCTCATCGTCCGCCATCGGCACGATGCTGCCACAGCGCACGAAGAGAGGCAGTATCTCCAAAGGCGCGTCGGCTGTGATCCATTGTCCGCCGGTATACCGTACTCCACTCCAGAAATCCAGCCAATCCGTCCCCTGGGGCAGGTAGACCTTCCGCTGCCAATGTCCCTCCGGCTTCCGGCCCTTCGGCGCGTGTCCCGACGGCTCTGTCACGGGACAGACCAGGAAGGCGGGACCAAACATGTATTCGTCCATGATCTCTTTGACCGTCTGGTCCTGCGGAAACACGCTGATCAGGCTTTCGATCATGTTTTCATCCCGCAGGCTGACGCCGGCGGCGATGGAATAGATATAGGGCAGCAGCCGATATCGCAGCCGGATGAAGCGGGCGATCGCGTCATAATAGGGCGTACCTTCCTCTCCGAACTGCCAGATCTCCCGCGCAAAATCCGTCCCGTGAGACCGCATGATCGGCAGGAATGTCCCCCACTCCAGCCACCTGACATAGAGTTCCCGATAGGCCGGATCCTCCGTCCCCTCGTCGAAGTCTCCTTTCCAGAACCAGATGGGTTTCGGATTCGTATGTCCTCCGCAGCCTCTATGCCGCCATCCCTCGTCCCCCACCACAAAGAAAGCGCCGATATCCGTCGTCCAATAGGGATATCCGCTCATGGACATGTGAAGTCCTTCCACAATCTGACGCCGCAGCGTCTCCCAGGACGCCGCGATATCCCCGGACCACAGGATCGCGCCATATTGCTGCTGCGACGCGTATCCGGAACGAGTCAGGTTGACGACGCGCTTCTCTCCCGTGATCTTGCGCTGGTTCTCGTAGATTCCCCTTGCATGCGCCAGCGCGAAGAGACTCGCTCGCTCCGCGCCCAGATACCGTTTCTGCTCGCCTCCCACGCGGCTGTACCGTTCCCAGGGTTCCCGCAGCGTAGGGCCATTCCAATCCTGTCCTGTGAAAGGTTCCGTAGAATCACACCACCAGCCGTCAAAGCCCTGATCCCACAGTCCTTCCTTCGCCTGCTTCCAATACAGCGCGCGTGCCTCCTCGGAAAAAGCGTCATAGGTGGATCTGTCGGGCAGGATATGCCCGACCTCCTGCATCTGCCGATAATCCTCACAGTCCTTCGCCATATTGGGCCATACGGAAATCAGCGTATGCACATCCATCGCATGCAGCTTCTCATGAATCTCCTTCATATGCCCGAACCGCGCGGGATCCAGATGCTTATTGCCCCATTTCCCTTTCTCCCAGCTGTTCCAGTCCTGAATCACACAGGAGATCGGCAGATCTCGGCGTCGGTATTCCTCGGCCACTTCCAGCAGTTCTTCTCCGGTCTTGTAGGCTTCTTTCGACTGCATGTAGCCAAAGGCCCACCGGGGCAGCATGGACGCGCGCCCCGTCAGACGCCGGTAAGCCTGTACCACGCCATGAAGGTCTCCTGGGGCGATCATGTAATAATCCAGCTGCGGCACCGCATCCAGATACCAGTAGGAACCCCTCTCCTGATCCTGAAACGTCATGAGGCATCCAGCATCCACCAGAATACCGTAGCCCAGGCTGGACACAAGCATCGGCATGGGAATCCGCATGTTATGCTGATAGAGATACTGCGTCTTCCCTCGATAGGTATCGAATCCTTCCTCCCCCTGCCCCAGGCCGTAGAGCGCTTCCCCGTCCTGCCATTCCAGATAGATCTTGGCACGATAGGCCTCATGGTCCGGCACTTCCCGCAGGTTCTTCACAAAATTGCGCTCGCCATCCACTGTTCGAATTCGTTCGATCACGGGTTCCGCCCCCTCCAGCTCACAGCGCATCACATCGCATCGTGTCAGCTCATGTCCCCGTTCCTGTAACAGCAGACGGCCTCGCGCCAGGTCCTCCCAGCGGATCGCGCCGGTATGCCTGTCCCATACCGCGGATAGCCGCGATGTCTCGATACGAACGTATTCCGCATATTCTCGTACCGCAAGCGATACCTCTCCGGCATCCTGCTTCACCAGCAGCGTCTCTTCCGAAGGATCCCCCTGCGTATACGTACAGCGAATCACGTTGTCCTCGACGCCATACCAGCGCCAAGTTCCCTTTTCTGTACCGATCTGTATACAATATGGCGCAATCCTTTGTATTTCGATCTGCTTCAAGCCTCTCCCCTCCTTTTGTTTCATCATACCCGAGAAGGCCTGCTCTTGTCAAGACATCCCCCGGATTTGTTGCATTTTTATACGGATTCGAATGGAATAATCCATGGATTTTACTGCGCTTTTCTAGTAGTATAATATCATATTCAAGAAGGAGGATTACATCTATGAAATACCAACGTTTTGGCAAAACGGAGATGCAGGTTTCCCATCTGGGTCTGGGCGCCATCAAGTTCGGTTCCCTCTCTCAGAAAGAGGCGACAAGGCTGATCCAGCTGGCCCATGAGGGAGGGATCAACTATATCGATACGGCCAGGGGCTATGGTGATAGCGAGATCCGCGTCGGTACCGCGCTCAAAGAACTGGGGCTGCGAGAACAGTTTATCATCTCTTCGAAGGTCATCCGCCGAGGACTTACTGAATTTCAGGAAGATATCGAAACCACCTTCCGGAATCTCCAGACAGAGTATCTTGACATCCTGTTCCTTCACGATGTAAGCACCGCGTCCAACTGGAACCGGCTGCAGAAGGAGGGCGTACTCACGTATATTCAGGAACTCAAGACGTCTGGCCGTGTCCGTCATCTGGGTATTTCCACCCATGACTGCAAAATCGGAGAAGAGATCATCCGTACCGGCCTGTTCGAAGTCGCAATGCTGGCATACAATCCCACAAACCGCGAGGTCGAAGATACGCTCTTCCCCCTCTGTCAGTCCCTGGATATGGGTATCATCATCATGAAGCCCTATGGCGGCGGCGTCCTGACCCATGATCGCAGCCACCAGCTCGGATTCGAAATCGAGGCAGAAGATTGTCTGCGATTTGCTCTGTCGAATCCGTATGTGACGACTGTGATTCCCGGCATGGAACAGGAACCTTATTTGAAAACCGCGCTGGCCGTCGAGGCCGAAGATCCGCACCTGACACAGGAGGAAATCGACGCGATCCTGGGAAAAATCGATATGAAAGTCAAGAACTACTGCCGTGGCTGCGGGTATTGCCTGCCCTGCCCCCAGCAGATTCCAATTCCCACCGTGCTGTCCTTATATAACCGCTGGGAAATCTTTGGCGGTGTGGACTGGTCGCATATGCATCATATCACCGAAGAGTATACGCAGAAAGTTCCTGCTGACCGCACGGCCAAGGCCTGTATTGCCTGCGGCAGCTGCGCGCAGCGCTGTCCCTTCAATCTTCCCATTCCGGATCTGATGAAAAAAGCAGCCAAGGAGCTGCGGCGCTACGAATAAGCGTCGAGGCTCCCTACAGAAAACAGCGATACTGGTGACACGCCACGTATCGCTGTTTTTTCATATAAGGTATGTTATTTCCATCCCCTGATCCAGACGATCCAGACTTTCTGCCACAGTCTCCACCGTGAAGATACATACTGCATCACAGCATTATAACCAGACAACGTCAAATGGTATTCTTCCTCCGTCATACGTTCCCCACCATAGTATGCCCTCTCGATCCGGCTCCACAGATCTTCCAGTCCTTCCAAGGGGATCTCGGCACAGATTTGATCCATGTATTCCCGATCGGACAGTTCCCGATCCGGATACCGATATCCGCTGTAACGCAGCGTCTCGAACAGGTTCTTCCCTAATTTGCGGATCTCTTCTCGGTAGTCTTTCTGTACTGGCGGATGTTTCCGCCTCTCTCTGAGATAACGCAGCCGATAGATCGGCAAACCGATCAGGAGCAGCATCACCAGAGTCCCTCCCAGGATCCCCAATACAGGGCCTATATCCACGGGCGCCTCTCCTAGGCCATGGGATGTGCCGGAATCCTGCGTCCATCCACTTGCCCGAGAAGACTCCTCTCGGGATGTGAAATTCATCGGTGTGGAAGACTCTTCTTCTGAAAGACTCTCTTCCATCGAAGAGTCTTCTCGGGATTCTTCTGCCTCGTATTCTTCAGACGCATAGAGCGGGTTCTCCGCCGAAGCGGGAGTGACTTCCACCGGAATAAAACCCAGGTCCTCATCATAGACTTCCACCCAGGCATGTCCCATGGAATCCAGTGCGTACGCATCGTTTATGTTGTTGAAGTTTTCGGCCGGAATCGCATATCCTGATACGTAGCGGGCTGGAATCCCCATGGCCCGATACATCAGCGTCGCGACCGTGGCGAAATGTACGCAATAGCCCTCCTGCTGTTCATACAGAAAATATTCCGCGAAATCTGCTCCTGCCGGCAATGCTCCGGGACGGCGCGTATAGGTCAATTCATTCAGCCGTTCCACAATATACAGGGTGATCTCGTCCAGGTCTTCTGCTCCATAGAGTCCCGTTTCGGCGCATTCCTGCTTCAGTCGCTCCAGCCCTGTTTCCGGCAGCACTGTATAGACTTGATGCACATAAGCACTGTAAGCCCGCTGCAATGCGGAGGCTTCCTGCGGCATATATACGAAACGACTGCCCAAATTCACAAAAGGATACCCCCTATAGCTTACCGTATCCTCTTCCATCTGGGCAATGGTGCCATCCCCATAAGGCTCAGCCTCCTGGGGAAGCTGCACGCGATACGGAATATACGCATAGTCCTCCATGGTTCCGATCGTTCGTATGGTCATCTCATACGATTGTGCCTGTCCGTTCAACACGTCATATCCCAGGTTTTGTATCGCTAAGCTTTGGTCATGCCACTGTTTCTCATAGTCGAGCGTGTCGCTTCCTCTCCATTCGTTTTGATCGTAGGCTCCCCCCACAAATCCCCGAAGATACAGCGTCCCAACTGGTGCCTGATTCAGATGCACTTCCAGGACCCTTCGTCCTGTAAAAGCCAGCGGGTCGTTATTCAACGACAAATTCTCCCTGCGAAACTGAGAAAGAAAATCCTCAATGGGCGTATCTTCGATCGCCTCGCCGGAACGGATTCTCTCTACGACCTCCTCCTGATACTGACGCAGCTCCTGTTGATAGACAGTAATCCTAGGCTGCAGAAGCGGCGGCAGAATCCATTGCGCCACAAGAAGGCAGGCCGCGGCCCCTGCTCCCATGGCAAAGGCTCCCATCATTCCTGTCCCAGATTCCTGATCTACTCCATATTTGACCTTTTTTAGACTTCTTAACGCGAAGAAACAGAAAATAAACAAAAGCCAAAGGTACCACGCGGCAAAACGGCCCACATACAGTCCTCCCACGCAGATCAAGATCACCGGAAAGAGGGACAGCACCGGACTGGGATGACGTACCGTATAGAAGCCGCACCAGATCCCCACGGTTCCGGCCGCCAGGAGGAAAAATCCTGTGATCCAGATATCCCGCGCATTCCAAAGAGAGTATTCATATCCGTGATAGGCATTGATCTGTACCACCACACCATCCACCAGATTCTGAATGGCGTTCCAGATCCACAGCCGCTCTTTCCAGACGAAAAAGATCAGTACAAACAGCGTGATCGGCAATAAAACACGCATCAAACGGCTCTTGGAATAGACTAGAGCATACCACAACGCTATGCATGCGCTTCCCAGCATCAGAATCCCCACATCTGGCCGTTGCTGCGTCGGAAATATATCGATATAGAAAAAAATCGTACACAACAAACAGGCCCATAACAGTACACCTGTCTGGCCCCATCGCAGAATACGATATCCGATTCGTTCTGGAGGCATCTCCCGCCGAAGGGTAAGGAGCCGCACGCTGTTTGACGAATCCTTTCTTCTCATGGTTTCCTCCTATAGATAAATTTTTTTGAGTTGACTCTCGATCGTCTCTGGACAAAAACGCTTCCTGCATTGTCCATTGACAAGGAGTTCCCCTTTTCGATTCACGCTGATACAAAGATCCTCTTCATACAATTGACGGTACAGATCCTCTATGGCCGTGCTTTCCAAGACCAATTTCGCCTGATACATCTGCAGGATTCCCTCATAGAATCCTTCTTCATTCTCCACAAATATCCGCTGCAGGCCATCCCTGTCTTCATCCCGCCAAACCAGCCAGAATGTCTCCTGCATCCGCAAAATCGCCAGCCCCAAAGACAGAAGTACCGCAAGAACTTCATTCAGTCCCTCTGTTTTCTGGCCCTGCGGCATCGCGAGATCTGCCAAAAGCGCGAATCTGCATTGACCTGGGTGTACAAAATCACGCACGATCCATTCTTCCGCCCGGGCACTGAGCTTCCAATGAATATTTCGGATTCGGTCCCCTGCCTGATACTCGCGTACCTGAAAGACTTCCTCCGGATTCTCTCCTCGAAGATGTGTCATATACACTTCTTCTTCGCCGGGTTGTTTTCTCTTCTCTTCGAAGGTCACAAAACAAGGGTATTCCCTCGGGAGCACTGCAATACGCCCTTCCCGCCTGTCATGGTGTGACAGACGAAACCAGCCGAAAGGATCGCCCACCTGATACGATCTAACCCGACAGTGTACCAACCCTACCAGGTCACTCTGGAATTCGATCACGACCACTTGCCGCTCCCTGGCTTTCAGGCGCAGAAACACCTTCCTCCTTCTTTCGTACTCTTCATAATCATGACCATATTCCAACCGAACCCATACGCTGGCTCCGCGAATCCAAGTGGGATTTTCTGCCGTCAATCGGAAACTGACCTTCTGCCCCCAGTCGGTAATCGGCTGCACCGCCTCCAGTTCTACTTTTACATGTCTCGAAAAATACCAGGCACATATCAAACCTAGGATAGGAAACAGAATCCACGCCAGGCATAGCGCCATCATCAGACTGTTTCCATAATAGATACCGATGTATCCGATAATGACTGCTCCCAAAATATGCAGCAAAACTTTCATCGTCAGCTCCGATCCGCCGCGAATCTGCGCATCGTCGGCGCCTTCACTTCTTGCAGAATCTGATGCAGTATATTTTGAGGCTGGATCTGATTCACTCGCGCTTTTGTTGATAACCGCAGCCGGTGCAGAATCACATCCTCCGCCACATACTGCACATCTTCCGGTATCGCATAGTTCCGGCCATTCAAATAGGCAAACGCCTTTGTCATCCTCGCCAATGCAATGGTTCCCCGTGGACTCACTCCCAACTGAATCATCGGATGTTTTCGAGTCGCTTGCACCAGCCTTCCCATATACTGATATATTTCCTCATGAACATAGATCGTCTCCACGTCCCTCTGCATTCGCATCAGGTCATCTCCGTCTGCCACAGCCTGCACCATCTCCAGATGACTTCCGCTGCTTCGTCCCTTTACGATGGCTACCTCATCTTCCAAAGTAGGATATCCCATGCGAATACAAATCGTAAAACGATCTATCTGAGACTCGGGCAGCATCTGTGTTCCCACACTTCCTACCGGATTCTGTGTCGCAATCACAATGAAAGGTTTCGGCACCTCCCTTGTGACGCCATCCACCGTGACTTTTCCCTCTTCCATGACCTCCAGCAACGCCGACTGTGTCTTCGGCGAGGTTCGGTTCACCTCATCCGCCAGCAGGAGATTACACATCACGAGTCCATTTTGATATACAAATCGTTCGGATTCTTTCTGATACACAGAAAATCCGGTAATGTCCGCCGGCATGACATCCGGCGTAAACTGAATCCGGCGTTGAGACAATGCCATAGCTCTGGAGAAAGCCATGGCAATCGTCGTCTTTCCCACGCCCGGAATATCATCGATCAAGATATGTCCTTGCGCCAGAATGGCGGTCATGATCTTAATGATACTCTCTTTCTTACCGATGACAGCCTTATTGACTTCTTCCATGATCCGGATCGCCTGTTCGCTGTTCACACGATTTCCCTCCTTTATTCCGCAGGCTGAATATCGTCATAAATAAACTGATGCAGCACATCGGACGCCACATTTAGATCATACACATAGTACCATAATCCATCCTCCATGATCCCCCCATAGGGATCACAATCTGAGTTGGGCAACGCAAATTCCAGGATCTCCGGTCCATTTAACACGACCCACATACCTAATGCCATGATAGTATCACTGGATAAAGAAGTCTCGCACATGCTCAGAACCTGTTCCAGGATCTGAGGATATTCCAGCACAGATTTTGATCGCACTTCCTCATAGATGGCTGTTAATACCTCTCTCTGACGGCTCTGTCTCGCCACATCCGACCCCGTAGTCCGGTTTCTGGCATATCCCACAGCCTGTGCTCCCGTAAGTCGTATATCACCCGTCTCTGTGATCGCGGGAACCGTATCCGAAGCAAACATGCTGTTAAACACATCGGCCTCGTCCTGATCTACATTGACTACGACGCCGCCCAATAGATCAATAATACTGGCCAACTGCTCAAAATTCACTGTCACATAATCCCGAATATCCAGCCCAAAGTTGCGATTAATCGTCTGAATCGCCAATTCCGGACCGCCATAGGCATACGCGTGACAAAGTTTCTCATATCCGTAATCTTCAATCTCGACCCGAGTGTCCCGCGCCAACGATGTCATCTTTACTTTTTTATGAACCTGGTCTACCGTCAAAATAATCATAGCGTCCGAACGTCCCGTATCGGTATTATCTCGCGTATCCACCCCAAATAACGCGATATTCACAACCTGATTGTCACTCGCTGTCTCTTCACCAATCCCCAGTTCCGTATCATCTTTTGTAATGCTTGTCCTCTCCATGCCGTCCAGCATATGACGCAGATAAAGATACATTCCTCCTACCGCCAAAAGTAGCAGAAGAACACATATTACAATAAAATACATAAATAACCGACCGGTGGATCTCTTTTTAGCCACTCTTCATTCCTCCCCGATTTCTCAATACGTAGAATAGAAAACTTCCATGCCACGTCACAACGCGCTCACATATACCTTCGGAGTTTGACGCCCTTTGGCGGCAAACTCAAGGCGTGGCGCAGTTTCTGACGGAATAGAAAACTTCCATGCCACGTCTATTATATCACGAAGAGGTTTGCATTGTATTACGATTTCCTTAAATCTTCTGAATCTTATTTCATTTTTCCATGTAATAATACGGATACTCTGAATTGTTCCCCTAAGTCTTCACAATTCACCACACCATCATACTTTTCCGCTATTTTCCGCACAGAAGATAATCCAATGCCATGTTCTTCTCCCTTATCCGAAGTTTCCATAGATACAGGACCGTTGCAGTTATTTTCTATCTGAATCGCCATAATATATGGATTTACCATGTACACATGGCAAGCAATATTTCTTTTCTCTTCCGACAATTTAACGGATGCCTCAATTGCATTTTCCAATAAATTGCTGAGTAGAATTGCTAAGTCCTTTTCTTGAAAAGGAAGCTGAGAATCTATCCTTGCTTCATATTGTATTGCAATGTGCAATCGTTCTCCCATCTGCCTGTAATAAAGCAAAATGGAATTGAAAACAGGATTCTCACAGAGCAGTTCCTGTTTCTCTCCCATATTTTCTTTTATATATTCCTGAATGCTGGATTCAATCTTTTCAAGCTTCCCATACCGGGCATATCCGTGCAGCAAAAGCAGAAAATGACGGAGATCATGACGCCAGCGCTTTGTCTCCTGAATATTCTCTTGCATTTGTCGAATCTGATCGTATTGAGCAGCCACTTGCATCTCGAATCGGATTAACTGATTTTGCAAACTTGCTGTTTTTTGCATTTCTAATATCATCTTGACAATGGTGATAAAAATAATCAAAGTCCCCCAACCCCATATAACTGCAATTCGAAAAGGAATATCCAGTTGATTCGCTCCCAGGCCATATTCTTCATAAATTCCCAAGCGATACATCAAATAGAAAAAAAGTGGCATAAGCCAAAGATAATTCCATAAAGACTGTCTGCATGTCAACCGCATCAAAGGCTTAATCAGTTTCTGAATGACCAGAAATAACACCACTACAAGTAAAATATATAAAAAAACGGTGCTGATGAGTTCGATCCACTTTTCCGCAGATAATCCTCCCTCAAAACTGATATATTCCTCTCCAAATAACGCTCCGCATAACAACAGTACACAATCCTGGAAATTCTTCACACTTAACATGAAAAAAAAGGCCATCGGCAGATTATATTTCCAGATGCGCCATAAGAAGATGGACAACAAGATCTCATTACAGAGATCGAATGTCAAGAAAAAACCATTTTTATATACAAAGCAATACATTAGCATAAGTGCCGCGCTGCTGAAGAATGTAACTCGTATTGTATTCTTTGCATGATACCGAAACTGATCTCGGAAAAAGAACCAGACAATTCCCCATAGCCCAACAAGGATAATCAGAATGGTTACATAAACCTGAACATATTCCATCACGATCCTCGATTCATTTTAGCAAAGATATAGTCCGCATATGCCTGTTTCATAGCCGTCCTGAGTTTGCGATATACCGGTATTCTCTCCTGATTGCTCATCACAAAATCTCCATTCTCATAGACAGTAACCTCGTCCATATTGATGATGCAATTTCGATAACAATATAAAA
>CALBGL010000083.1 GCA_937892735.1 uncultured Clostridia bacterium
AGTCCATGCCGAAAGTATCTCTTAAAGTAATGGCGCTCTTAGTTGTCTCCTTGAGAGCTGAAGGATCCATCTCCCCCAGTGTCTGAACAATCACTCCAGCCGCGTCTGCCACGTCTGCAAAAGATTCTCCGTAATTGGCCGCATAGATCTCCTCCATCACGTCGCCATAACGTTCCATTTGTGACGTGGTAATGCCTGTACTAGCTTGCAGCTGTCTCTGTGCGTCATCTAGTTCTGTTACCGATGTAATTGCTTCTGTCGCCGCGGTCTTCGCCAGATCGACCAAACTCCCCGTTAACTTTTGCTTAACGATCTCACCGAACGATGCGCTGACTTTCTGTGCCTCTTTGACCTCTTTTCCAAACTCATCGATGCTGGTAGCACAGTGATCCGTTGCCAGCTCGGCTTCTTTCATATAGGAGGCGTTTTTCCCTAGCTCTGCATTAACCTTGATCGTCTGGGCCTGTGCGTTGTTCAGTTGCTTCTGCCAGTCTTGCACCCGGTTGCCGGCTCTCTGGTATGCCTGCTCCCCTTTATCAATCACCGTGCTCAGGCTCTGAATGACTTTTTCCTGTTCTGCTATCTCCTTATTGGAAGCATCTGTACTGTTTCGAAGTTCTGTCAGTCTGGTTTCTGCCGCAGCCAGATCATTTTTGTATTTATCAAGTTGCTGACCGACGCTTGCATAACTATCCCTGGCGTGTTCAAGGCTTTTTCGAATTTCCTCTTCTTTCTGTTTATGAGCATCGAGAATCTTAGTTAAGACTTCATGTTTACGCTGCAGCGCTTCCAGTGTATTAGCCTGTCCCTCTGTCTCCGCACTGACCAGATTCAATTCTGACCGCAACGTCTTCAACGTATTGTTACACGATGTTACCGCTTGCTTAAACTCTCGTTCGCCTTCCAGCACGATTTTGGCACCAATCTTCTCAGCCATTTCATCACCCCCTCTTATCAATATTCCATTTCATTTCTACTCACACGCCCCTATGTGACGTGACTTCATCGTATTCTAAATTTGATCCCGCCGCCGATCCAACCAATCAGCTTCACCACAATACAGACCAATGCTATAACCAGGCAAATACCTATGATCCATGTCTCTGCAGTTTTCCACTCAAAGATGAGTACAAGGATGTTTACTATCATCGTTGCGGCACATCCGATAACAGTTCCGATGTCTCCCAGCATTGCCATTTGTGTCCTCTTAGTTCTCGTTGATCTCAGGCGAAGCGCACAAGCTACAGCTACGGGTGCCGCGATGATAATTCGAAATATGCCGGCATCCATATCCGTCATATTGCCAATCAATGCCCCCACCAATGTGCAGGCAACGAAAATAATCAGCCCCGTTCCCAATACAGCTATCACCTTTACCTGCTTAGATAAACCCTGTTCAGCCATCTTCGCCACCTCCTTTATTGATTCCATTATACTACAAGTCCAACATAGATACAATTTCTTTCTTTTCAAAGAGGCCCTTTTTCGTCTTGAAATTGTGCCACTCCTTAAACTCTCGAAAAAGATCATACCACTTTCCATAGTACATATGCCGTATCTCTCGTTCTGTATATCCAATCTGCAACCCCATGAACACAACCCGCGCAAAATTTATGGGTTCTGGTTCTCCTCCTGGTTCTCCTGCGCGGTCTTCTGGTTTTTTGAGATAAAACAGCGTGAGAATTCCTCATAAAGTGTAGTCGTCAGTGTATAAAATGGCTGATCTACCATGCGCAAAAGGGCCTTTCTGGAGGGCATTTCTGCCGCTTTTCCGTTCTCCTCCGCCTGGATCTCTACGCCTTCTCGTATCATCCAGTATAAGGCACAGCTGACGGCCTTTACATCGGGAAGACTTGTCGCTTTATCCTCTCCCTCATTGATTCCTAAAAGCTTCTTCTCGAAAACAGTTAAGTTCCCAAACTCCTCTTGGATCTTTTCCAATACACAAATATCACACTTGTATGGAAATTCCTTTCCCCCGATCACTATGGTCTTCAAATCTTCAAACATGTTCGATATCTCCCTTATATTGTTGGGGCGATATTTCTACCGCCCCATGAATTCTTACGATACATACAATAGACGGAACGTTTCGCGTCCCTTCGGCGTGATCAGCGTCTGTGTGCCGCTCCACTTTGTCTTTTCATTGTAGCACTCCTTAATTTCGAAGAGGCCATTATTCTTATCTGCATATGGCAGCAGCTTCCCGCGCTTATCGCGATAAACATATTTATGCTTAAGCAGAAACCCGATGAAGTCCTTTTCTCTGATCTCCAATTGCTTGGCAGTCTCACGGAAATTGGTCAGCAAGTTGCGATCCACCAATTCATCGAAATAATCCGCTTTCGGCTGAAGGATTGTATTCTCCACCTTCAAGGATGAGTTTACCGCTTCCAGCCTCTTATTCTTCTCCTGCTCATCTTTAAGGGCCGTACAGAGCCGGATCATCATATCCGGATTCAGGATCGCCTGCTCCAATGTCTCCGGCGTCATATAGGCGCCATGCTTACGAATAGAGGGCAGGATCTCGGAGGTAACCCATCTCTTGAATCTCTTGGCACCGGGAAGCTTACTGGAAAGCACCAGACTGTATAGACCGGATTCGTTGATGATGGTGATTCCACGGTTTGGGATGTCAAAGGTCGCGTTTTCCGACCTTTGGACAATCCGCTTGTCCTCAGCATCGACGTGGGTTGACAGCGCATCCTTGGCATTTTTGTACCCCAACGCCTCAGCCACATCCTTTCCGACCAACCACGGCTCTCCCTCAATCTCAACCGCTCTTACCAGTCCGAACTCTTTATTTTCAAAGATCTTCAACTCATTCATACTTTTATTTTTCCTTTCTTCATCTCAGCCTTGGCCGCCCTCATACCACGGGCAAAGGCGTATTCGTAAAGGGTATTAGCGCCGTCAATAAGAAGCTGGCCTTTCATCTCCTCAATGGCCAGGATATCAAAAACATCAACCGCATAACGATTCAGGATATCTTTAGGAACCTCTGTAATGGCCCGTTCAATCCTGGCCTGTGCTCTTGTGATTGCATCTTGTTGTGTCATAATGCTTTCCTTCCTTTCAATTTTTCTCTTGAAAGAAGTTATCACATCTGGTATACTGAGATTTACCAGAGGGTAACTTCTGGTGAGCAGTTTGAGCGTTGCGAACCTTTGCGTGTGGGAGGCAACGCTCTTTATTTACCCAATAATAACTGAATGCCTCTGCGAATAGCCTCTCCCTTTGTGATGGCATGCTCCTCGCAATACTTTTGCAGCTTTTGTTCCGTCTCCTCATCCAGTCGAATACTATACCGAATTGCCTTGGGCTTTTCAGTCTTGGGTCTGCCTGTTCTTGGTGACATGATCTTCAACCTCCGCTTTTACCATCCGAATTCCAATACGAATAATGTCACTCTTGGTTTTTCCAGTTTTCTCACAACAGTAGTTCAGGTCCTCCATCGTGTCCTTATCCGCTCTTATTTTTAATTGGATATCCTTTGGTTTTTCCGCTTTGGGTCTGCCTGTACGGGGCGACATATCATCCCTCCTTTCTGTGTACACGCATATTATATTCTTGTATACACAAAAAGTCAATGCCTTTTTTCAATTCTCTCAAAAAAAGTTATCCTTCCGCCGCCGTCTTGCATTGATCACAATGCAGACCAACGTTATTGCCGCCGCTGTCAGCGTTACGATATCCATCACATCCACCGCTGCACCTCCTTCCCTTTAGGATGATTTTATTATACACTGTTTTCAGTGTAATATCAATAGACACTTTACACAAAAATCAGTGTATTCATTTATCTATTTTTTACATTGTTTTCTGTGTATAAATGTGTTAGAATTTATAAGAAGGAAAGGAGGCTTAATTTATGCCGCTCATATACAAGATGGACATATTGTCCGCCCTAAAGAAGGCTGGATATAATACTAACGTACTTCGCAAAGAAAAGCTTTTGTCAGAAGGAACCATTCAATCTCTCCGTGAAGGAAATCCTATTTCATGGAAAAACATCGATACCATCTGTCAATTGCTATCCTGCCAACCAGGTGATATCCTAGTTCATATATCAGATGACAATTAGGAGGTGATGAAATGCCACTAACTATGGGCGAAAAAATTCGGATTATCTTAGGACGAAGAAATATGACACTGGCGCAGTTAGCAGAAAAATTAGGACAATCCCGTCAAAACCTATCGAACAAAATGTCTCGCGACAATTTTTCAGAACAAGAACTGATCGCTATCGCTGCAGCCCTAGATTGTACCTATCGCGCCGAGATGATCATGAATGATACACAAGAGATCATTTAGCTTAACACCCCCAGGACACGCTTCTGGGGGTGTATTTTATGTGATCTCAGCCGCCTACTCCTGGCGAAGTATTTCCCGCCTTTGTATTAATCCATTCCAAAGCTTCCGCCTCGGTATCGAAAATCTCGACATCCTTCCAGATGCCCGCAGAGTTGACCATAGCCTTCCCCGTAAGCGTCGGTGTCTGATATTCAATCGCATCTCCCTTAGTCCTGTAGGTGGATGCTCCCTCAGAGAATTTGACCTTATAAAGCCAAGATGCTTCGTAGCTGCGAACGCCATTCGTTTTAGCCGTTACATAGAATCCAAATCCTACATACCCGCCATCATCCGTTCCCTTAAAGGTGACGGACGAGTCATCTTCTCCTACGGTATGTCCAAACATCATCTCATGAGCCTCGATGGGAAGGCTCGTTGTATTCAGAGACACATCCGCGTCAATGAATTCCTTGTCATATTCTGCCGTGCCATTGTCCCCATACACAGATCCTTCTGCATAATTGGGGGTAATGTCAATCTGAATCGCCTTTCCACACTGAAACGCCCCACTATAGGTATCGCTTGAGGACTCTGTGAGTTTTGCGATTGTCGGTTTTGCTAAACCAATATAAGCCATAATTACAACACTCCTTCTTGATTCAATTTTTGAATTTGTTCATCCAATTCTTTTTGCATAGCATCCATCACTGGCTGCTTTGCCGCTTTTACCGCCGGTCGAATAAACGGATATTTCTGACGAAACGAAGTTCCGGATTCCACGGAGCGGGCCAGCATGGCATTGGGAAGGCCTTTCGGATATTTCTTTGTGGGTTGACTTCCATAACCATCAAAGCCTGCCTTGATATCATACACTCCGTCTTTTTCCTGCATGGGCGCGATACCAAACGATTCTTCCAAATCATTTTTCTGTACCTGTGTAATTCCGGTACGCTTCATCCCTGATTCATTCTTCTCCTGCACTGGCAAGGCTCTGATACTCTCTTTACACGCGTCCGCGAGTACCTTCGCGCCTTCATACAAAATAGTTCCATAAAGATCTGTACGCCCCGCCAGCTTTTCCAGCTTATTCGCGAAGTTATCGATGCCATCATTTACACGAAAAGTCGCCATTATCCCGCCTCCCAGATCCACTCATAATGAATCAGTCCTGTCTCTTCTTCGTACTGCACCGAATTCAATCGATAGGCAATCTTCTGCGCGGCTAGTTCGGCCTGAATTTTGTCAACCAGGGGATCCAGGTCCGTCATAGTGAAATAATCAATGCTTCCCTGAATGACCTGTATTGTCTTGCCGTCGTCTCCATGTACAGAATCCCCCTCGGTCTCTTCCATCCATACCGCATACGGTGGAGCACATTGAAATGCTGTATAGTGAAAGACCGAGGGAACTGCACTTTTGAGCGCGTCTCTAACTCTGGTAATCTGTTCAATCATACAACCCATCCCATCTTTCTAAAGACAGCTTGGTGATTTGAAGCCCAAACTTATCCCATGTCGGCTGTACCATGCGAATCCTGTACTGCTTGCCATTTTCCAGCTCACAGATATCTTCCGTTTCCACTTCTTCCCAGCCTGGAATGTTTACAACTGCCTCCAGCTTCTGCTGCGACTGCAATGCTGTATAATATCTGCCATACCCCAAATTATCATAGTTATACCAGCATCTCACCTTCTGAACCAGCTCTACCTTGGGCTTGTTCCCCGGCTGCGCTGTATTGATCAGGCTGTAAATGGTCAAGATTCCTTCATCAAACGTCATGATCCCGCCCCCTTCTGACTGAAAAGCAGATTGTTGAGCTCGTATCGTAAAAATCTCGGCATGGCTGTCTCCGCTCCCGTCGCGGCTCGTTTCCGGAAGAGATAGGCGGCGTAGTGGATCACCGCCATATCACATTCCAGGTCTCCTTCTTTCAGCGTGATTCCCTCGCGCTGAATCAATGCGGCAGCCTGTTCCAGGAGCTTTTCCAGATATACATCATTGCTCTTGCTCAAAATTTGAAGATCGCTTTTCAGTATCGTCAGTTTCTCTGTCGCATTCATTCTTTCACCTATGCCTTAGCGTTAAACTTCACATTGGTCAGGCTCAATATCATTTGCAAGTCTCCACTCGTGATGGAAATTTGTTTCTTCTTTGCCGTCGCAGCCGTCTTGCCCAAGAAGATCACATTGGCCGGATCCATTTTCACAGGACCGTTTTTACTTCCAACTACCTGCATGTACGCCTCTTTTACATCCTGTGACGCTGTGAAGGCAATCGGCAGGTAGTATCCCTCCTGCTCATTTACATCGGTTGCGTTGAACCCTGTATAGCCGGTAACATAATTAGCGGTTCCGGATACCATTCCGCTCTTGGCAAACTTAAAATCACCAAAAACAGACGCATCCTTTCCGTACAAATCTGTGTCACCTTCCACCGATCCTAAGACACTATACAGGGTTAGGATTCCCCCGCGAACTTCGGCGCGGTAGTTACAGGTGCCTTTCCGACTCCGTAAATGGCAAATGCCTCACGAATCGTCAGGTCTCCGTCATATCTTGCCGTTCCTTTAAATACGGTCTGATCCTCCAGGAAACGAACATGCTCGGACTGACTGATCTTCGTGCCGGCACGCTCTACCAGCGTATAGTTCTTGAAATAACCAAATACAATCGTGTCATCAGGAATATACTTCAGCTCCACAATATCGCCGCCTACAACCGGCATTGTGTTGTTCATTCCGGCCGTAATCGCCGCTGCGGAATTGACTCCCATGCTTTCCGCGATCAGCTTTGTATGGGTCTTCTTATTCATGATCCATACGATGGATCCTGTATCGTAGTCATTATCAATCACTCCAGATGCCGTGACGATATCCTGGAACAGAGCCACACCTGTGGCGGCCTTTCCGGTGATCACATGGCTTGTGCTCAGATCTTCCCACGTGCGCCCCGTCGTCGGATACTCATCCGGAGCTTCTTCAAGCAGAAGAGACGTTACAATACCCATGGGCATCTTCACGTTTTTCCCATATACGATAGACTTGTCCAGCGCCTTTCCGATTGCCTTACCTATTGCGGTGATCAGTTCCTGTGCCAGCGCAATATCGGAATCCTCTAGAATAGGATTGCAAACAGCAAAGTATCCGGACACTTTATAGCCGTCCATCTCCATGTTATAAAATGCCAGATCCATTTCTTTAATGGAGGCGCACATTTCATCCCAGTAGGCCTCTGGAATCTCTCCCATGATATTCTGCCTGGAAGTTCCGCCAATCTGTCTTACCGTCACATACTTGACGAGCTTCGATGTCTCCGTGGCCACCTGACGGATCATCGGCAGCAACACATCCGGAATGGTGAGTCCTACGTTGGTCAATGCTCTCCTGTTCTTAATGCAGGCTCTGACTTCTGCGAAGAATTTCTTCACATCCTCTCGATTCAGCAGCGCATCCCTTTCCTGGATGTTCATACCGAAGAAATCTCCTCGATTTACTCTTGTTTCCATGTGCTTTTCTTCTCCTCTCTTTTCTTCTTTCTGAGGCTTGGGCTGCTTTTCCTCTTCTGCCCGAAGCTCTTCTTCAATTCTGGAAATCTCTTCTTCCAGATCCTTCTCCTTCTTCTCATGTTCGTCTCTTTCGCTCTGAAAAACCTCCGCCTGCTTCTCTACCGTGGTACGATCCTCTTCCGAAGTCTCCTCGGTCATTTCTGTAATCGCGGCTTCAATCTCACTTTCTCTTCGCTCAAAGTCCGCATCATGAGTACGAAGTTCTTCCAGATTGGCTCGCGCCATATCCAGCCTGCTTCTTAACAATAATGTTTTAAGTGCCATGCTCATTCTCCTTTTAGTTTTCTCAATGTCCTTGCCTTCCACGCTTCCAAAGATCTTTGCCGTATGTCCGCCAACTGCTTCTTTCTGGCCGATACGCTGGTCTCCTGATATGCCGGGAACGTTACAACAGACACTTCATACAGTTTCACCTTGCGAATAGTCCAATGGACCGAATCTCCCCTATCTTCAAACTCCTCATCCAGGATATCGAAGCCAAAGCTGCATTGATCCACGTCCCCGCGCTTCACCCGTTCATAGAGGTTCATCGCATCCTGATCATTGGGATTAATCTTAACCTCGCCCCACAAGCCCCTGCTATCCACTTTCAGATTCAGTGTGCCGGCTTTATTCCGCCCTAGAACAAGCCGTGTCTCATGATCGATCAGACATCGGATATCATCCGACAAGGTATCATCGAACGCCGTATCGGCAACGCTCTCTGTCGCGCCGGGCCACATCTCATAATTCGAGTTGAATACGGAAAAATAACCCGCAATACATGGAGATCCATCTTCTGTGGATCTTGCCTCAAACTGACTCGTCATACTACGCACCTGTCGCTCTCCTTCACGCATCTTTATCCCCTCCTTCCTGAATCAGTTTTTTCTGATCTCCTATCATTCCTGCCGGAATATAGTTCTCCAAAATGATCAGCTCATCTAGTCCTTCTTTAGGCGACAACCCGATCCAATCCCTAACCTCATTTCCTGTCATGATCCCTCTCGTATACATATTGGCGCCTACATTCGAGAGCGTATCTATGTCATAGGCGTACAAGGATCTGAGATTGAACTTAAAATAGAGATCCGGACTCAGTAACAGTTTCCTGGTCATCTCCTGTTCCAGCACATTGCATAGCGTCCTGATTCTGGTATTTACGAAGTTGTTCCAAACATCTTTCTGGAACTCGCCTTCTCCCACTACGAAAGACGGGATGTCCAAGATGGCCGCGACCGTTTTTTTGTCCAACCGGACTGACTCCGGAAGCGCGATATCGTTCAGTGACAGCGGCCGAATCTCTTTTACATCGAACTGCTCGCTGGGAATCATCCATGGCTCACCAGCCTCTGCGGATTCTATGTACTGCTCAAGAAGTTTACTTCGCCCTTCTTTGTTGGCAAACTCATCGGTGAGTCCATCTACTTTCAGTACAACAGATGGTTTCCATTTGCTCTCCATGAATCCCTTCTTCGTCTTCGACGCCTGACGCAGTGTCTCGGCCACTTCCCGAAGTGTGACTCTATATCCCGTTCCCATCCACGGATAGTGAGGATCTGGATTTAACGTGAAATGCAGCATCTCTGCCGAATCGTAGCTTTTCCCCTGGTAAACAATCTCATATCCATATCCATCCGGCACAAAGGAAACCATACCCGGTTCCAGCGGAACAAGATCATCTATGAGTCCTCTCCTTGTAGTCGGTGCAACAACACAGTTCCCGTCTCCTTCCAATAGCAATGTCCGGACAATCGTGGAAATAAAGCTCTTCCTGGTCATGTACTGATTGGGATGGATATCTATCTTCTTTGATAACTCATTTTTAATCCTGGTATCACCGCTGGTTGTGTTGGCCATCAGATAAATCGTCATGCTGGAAACCAGATCCGCTATCTTATTGACGCCAGACATGATCTCTGGGTTCTGTGACAGCTTGGTATATCCACTGCAGCATAGCACGTCATACGCATCCATGCTGCACAAGAACGACTGTGTCTTCACGGGTTCCGCCCGTGTCTTACTTTTCTTTTTTGCCATGTATATCCTCCTTTATGAATCCAGCCAGGCAGCTGCATTTCTCGATTTCTCCTGATCAATCAGCATCTGTTTGCATGCGATCACATCCGCGTCAAAAAGATCAATTCTTTGTGTGGGCTGTACCTTTTGAAAACGGATGAAATCATCACTGTCTTCTATGGCCTTTACATTCTCAATGCAATATTCGTAGGCTCTGTTGTGTAGATAATAAAACTTCTGCTCCTTGATCTGATTTTCAATCGACCGAAACGCCTCTGTCTTTTCTACATACCTTTGCATCTGGTCTCGCATTCGAAACCCTGCCTTCTTCATCTTCAGAACAAATTCCCGGCTATATCTGCGGTCATACCCAACCCATTTGATCCGGAACCCCATCGATTTCATCTTCATAAACCACTGTACCGGATCCTCGTACTCAATCACATTTGAATTGCACAACGTAAGCCATCCCATCTCCTGCCACCAGAAAAACGGAATGCCATCCTCTTCTGCCTTGGTGTGCGCCGCCGTCACTGGCATGAATGCATGGGTAATCGCAATATCGACCCCCTGATAGCTTCCATGCAGCGCAGTTCCCGTCAAGTCATACATCTTTGATAGGTCCGCGCCTCCATACCATGTCACCGGAAGTTTGGCCAGCTCTTCCAATGTCCAGTTATACTTCTCGTCAGAGGCCCGCACCATTGCCATATCAAAGTATGTATCTAATTGACTGGTAAAGACATTGAGTGATTTTGCGAAAAAATCCTTGCGAAGCTGTGGCTCATTGAGGGCCTGCAATGATGCCTCTAGGAGCTCCTGCGGCTGTATGGACTCTCCATAGGCAGGGTTGGCCATTTCATGTGTCACAGGACTCGTGTAGTCGATATATTTGCTTCCGTCTGCGGCTTTGACCGGATCCGCTTCGCAGATAAAGATAAAATACTGCTCATCCTCGATCTCTTTATCAAGAATTCTCTTACATCGCTTTACCCGTTCCGCCAGGAATCCGTTAGGATCATCTCCGGCGGTGGATATGCCAATCATCAGCTTGTTTCGGTATGCCTTCATTGCATCCTGAAAAAGCGTGTACTGCTTGGGTTTCTTAAACGCGTGAATCTCCAATTTGTTATCGCCATGGCTTTTTATCCTTGGCTTCTCATGGTTTCCCATGAGTTCGGCATATATTATCACCCTTTCTGGGTGTCGGTCACTCGTGGGAATATTCTAGTCTGTGCTTCTCTCAAAAGAAAAAAGCACAGGATCAATTCCTATGCTCTACAATATCACAATCTCTTTAGTTATTGTGATTATCACGGTGTTCACATGACCTAAACATCTAAAGTTTTAGCGTTCACCGTTTTTGACCGATTTTCACCACGCCATTTCTGACGCGGGGGACAATAGTCTATCCGCTATCGCGATGTTACAATTAAAACTGTCCTGTGCATCCGGATTGGTAGCCAGCGCATTCAGTTCTATCAACCCTCCGCCCAGTTCCGCTTTAATCGAGTGTTCGTTATTGTTATCGATGATGTGAAAATGTCCACCATGCTCGTCATCCTCTCCCATATGCTGAATGTTGTACTTCACAAATTCGAAGGTTTCCATCGTTTGCTTCAGTGCGGCAGCGACAACATAAATTTTCGCGCCGGACATTCGATAGAGAAGCCCCAGTGCATATGCGAGAGCGCCGGCAAAACTGGTCTTCACGTTCTTTCGCGGGATAAAGATCAGACATTCATGGAACCGATTGATCTTGGTCCCTTTGATCTTGAATCCCAGAAGATTGTAGATGATAAACTTATGAAACGCCATCAATAAAAAAGGCCTGCCTCTTAACGGAACTCCCCGTTGATCTTCGCCCTGCATATGACACACGGTACTCTCAATGATTTGAATCACGAATTCAGCATCCGTAGGATCGAAATCATATCGCCGGCTTTCATAATCATCTAGGAATCGTTGACAGCCTTTAATTCGATATTCATTAGCAATTCTCTTGCCTTCTACAATCTCCCTGGCATATCCGAATACACATTTCCAATTTGGAAACTTATCCACTATTCATCAATACCTTTTCCAGCAGACTTTGTTTCTGTTCTTCCAATCCCTTCGACTTGATTGCCTTAAGTCCTTTTGGCGTCAGTCCGAACAAGTTTTCCAACTCGATCAGTTCTTTCCGGATGTTTTCCAGGGTGAGATATAGCGTTGTCTTTCTCTGATTGGTTGCGCCAGCTTTATTCGTATACTCTTCCGTGATAGCACATCCATTTTCATACCACTGATCATTCAGGATATCATACTGTACACGTAGTTCTGCGTACCTGCGTACTGACGTCTCAAATTCCGGTCGATATGTGCCCAGACTCCGCATATTTTCTATGGTTTTGTTCCACAGCTTATTGATTCTTCTCTTTCGTATTACTGCATCCGTCACCCCCATCACCCCCCTTTTGAAAAAATTCATCGAGATGGAAGAACCTACCCCTTGCCAGTAGAGAAACCGCAAATTTAAGCCATTCTCCCAGGGGGGCTTCTCCAATTTTGGCCTGGCTGAATCGTTCGCTGCAGCATTTTCCCCAGGCTCGTCAGCTCTCCCGTTTTTCGATTTTCCAGTTTGTTATGAGTTGCCTGACTGACAGAGATCAGATTCCAGTCTGACCATCGCCATTCAGGATACTCTTCCGCCGGATATATGTGATGCACCGTCGTCGCCTCTTCAGTTCGGCCAAACATCTCAGCCACTCGGTCCTTATAGTGATCCAGCCTTAAGATATGCTGCCGTTTCTTTTTCCATCGGCTACCCTGATAATCGAACATTTCACATCTCTCCCCAACACAACAGAAAAGCCAGGCTTTCTCTCCTGACTCTTCTATGCTACCAGTATATCACAGGTGAACCGGACAAATCGGACAAGTTTCATTTTCCCTGCAAAAACCTGTCATGCATCTTACGAATGCTGTCCTCTGCGTCCACCCGTCCCAAAGAGGCAGCGACCTGGCGCCAAGTCAAGCATGAGATATACCGAAGATACAGGATCTGCCGTATCATACTATCATCAATGCTGATGATGTATTCTGTAATCCGTTTGCGCTGAATCATCAGCTTGTCCAGATTGATCTCAATCAAGTGCTTCAGGTCTGCGATCTTGGCAGCTCTGTCCCCGACCGGATCTCCGGTTCCATTCTTCCCCGATGGCATGCCAGTCAGCTGCTGCCCTTTGATTGACTGATTTTCCAGGTCTGCCAGCTCCTTTCGCAGCATCTCGACCTCAGAACTCAGATAGTAGACCTGGCTCAGTTCATGCTTTGTCACATCGCATCTCCCCCAATCGTTTTTCTAACGCACGTTGATGTATCTCCAGGTGCTTTATTTCTTCCTGCTCTCTCCACCCATCCTGCGCCTCTAAACACGCAATGACCGTCTTGATATTCGACAGCGCATTAAGAATCTTTCTAATCTGGTATTCTCTTTCTAGTTGGTCTGAAAACTCACACATGATGCTCCTCTCTTTCCATCAGCTTATATGTTTCCTCTTCGAGCATCCGCTGGAATCCCTGCATATACAGCAGATACCAATCTGTATCTTCCTTCGGCCTTCCGGATCGTATCCCGTCTTTCCAGACCCGCTCGACAATGCCGTGTATGTATTCCATTTCCGCTGAAGGACTCGCCATGATATTATCCAACATGTTCTTTCTCTCCAATCATCCGCAGCGTTCTGTTGATTTTATATCTTTTGATACGTTCTATTTCCTCCTGTTTCCCCAACAAGTAGATCACCTGCTCCAGCATCAGTTCTACATCCGCCAGCTCTTCCAGAATGTTGATAAAACTATCATGATACAATGCGCAGGAGAGTTCGGACAACTCTTCCAGCAGTTTCTTTTCCTGCCGCTCATAACCAAAATAACGCGCAATCTTCTGTATGTCTGTCACCGTTCATCCCTCCCTGCCGCAGCCATTAAGCCGGCGATTAAAAATCCAAATATTGTACCCGCAACAAGTCCCGCTATGAATAGAATCATCCTCTTACCTCCGTTTCTTCTTATACTTCTTTATGACGGCCTCCATCTTCTCCGCCATTCTGAATCTGTAGTCGCACTTCTCACATCTTCGCCTTCTGACAAACGCCTGGCGAGTTTCATCATATCGCGCGTCATACACATACGTGTCTGCGCCACACTTGGGACACTTAAGACTCATCTTCTTCCATCTCCTCAAATAAACAGTTCCCACAATCCTGCATACAACTTGTCCGTCTCTGTACCTCCTGTTGTTTTCTGCACTGCTCCATCCATCTGGCTGCCGCGTTCCTGCCGTATTCTCTTATCCGTTCGATGGGTACATCATCATGTTCCAGGGCAATCACCACGTTTTCAATGTTTTCACCTTTCATGAGAACCTCCCGTGTCCCTCCAGCACAGCGACTGCCTTTCCATAGGTCAGATCCGGGTACATCTGCAGCACATCACTGATGCTGTATCTGGGCTCTCTGTTTTCTTCTTTCACTGCCTGTTTCTTCAGTCGTTCTTTATAGGCTGCCTTTGCCGCGTTGGATACGCTCGCACAGTGCTCGCATAATACCCTTCCTGCAGCCGCCTCTCGTTTCCCGCATTTTACACACATACCCGCATTCTTAAGCCGCTGGTATCTGTCTTTCGTCGTTCTACTTGTCGCCATGCCATCAGTCCTCCAATTCCTTATATGATAAATCTGCCAGTTCTCGTTCCAATACATCATAATCAATGTCTCTCTGACCATAGTTGAGAAAAGCATTTTTCTTTCGTGTACCTGGTCTTGTTCCTTCCGCTTCCCAGTTGCGCAGGATTCCCTTCACATATCCCAGCGTTCTATGTCCATTATCCGAAGCCACTCGTATCGCATCCATCACTCGCTGTTCTCCATACGCAGTGACTACTGCGTCCAGTCCTTTCGGAGGTTCCCCGATTTCCTTACGATATAAAGAAATCAGCTTGTCGGACGACACCGGCCTCTGGCCGGAGACCGCCGCAGGCGTATCTCTCTTTACTGTACTGTTCTTTACTGTTCTGTTCTTGTGTGCATTTGCAGGTTGCACATGTTCATTTGTCGCTTGCACATGCTCATTTGCAGGCATCAGATTCTGATTTAAGGTAACTTTAACAAGCCCCGGACACTCTGAATCATCCAAGAGCCAATATTCCCTGTATACGATCTTAGACCTTCTGGCGGACAATACTCTCCAGAAGGACCGCTGGATACCTCGGGAACGAGTTTGTCAAGATGATTTTTGTAAGTTTTCTAAATTCAAATATTTATCCGCTGAAAAATCTCCCAACATCTCGTGTCTGCATATTTCTTGAAACACCGTATTCAAAGGCTTCTTCGCACTTTCCGATTGCTTCACATTTACAATAAAAGTGGTTTTACCTATTCGTGTTGTATAAGATAAAGTGTTTTCTTTCATATCGTCCGTTTCTCCTTTTCATAAATTGACTGTGGGGCATTCCGTTTAGAACACCCCACAAATACAGCCTGTTTCATCTGAACATATCAAGAAGTCATTAAGTTGCAAGTACAATGGAAATGGTTATCTTTCCATACCACGCTTGTTTCTTCGAGCCTTGATACGCTCCTGTCGTTCTTTTTCCCTTGCTTCTTTTTCGGCTCGTTCCTGTGCTTCCTTAAAAGAAAAAAGTTGCTTCACTTTTTCGGTAAAAAGTTTAGCAACTTCGGGGAAATGCTCCAACGCTTCAAGAAAAGGTCTGCACTTTTCTTTCAGTTCGTTGTATTTGGTTTTCATTCTTTCCAGTGCATTTGCACTGTCAAAATATTTCTGTCGGTAATAATTTGCACTCTGCTCCAATTTATTGATTTCCGCACGACTGGTAATGCCCTCTTTGGCAAGGGAAGTCAGCTCAGAATAATCCTCTTTGGAGATTGCCATTTTACCTGTGATTGTTTTCTGCCCCATACTGTCAATCTCGTTTAAGGTTTTGGAAATATGACGGGCAGGCTCATACTTAACCTGTTCCTTTTGAATACGCTTCTGCAACTTCTCCAATCGCTCTTTATCCTGTTTGATTTGATATTGCAGGGAAGTCAAATGCTCTGCCGTACTTCCGTATTCGCCACGCTGAAAGCCTTTGAACCCTTGTTCCGTCATATAGTGAAACAACTCATCTTGCAGTATGCTGTACGAAGCTCGGAACATCGGTTTCCCGTTCTTTCTTAGCAATGGATTTCCTTTTTCATCGGTCAGCGGAATATCCGATTTCCATTTCTTTGAATGGCTTATCTGATTAACAACCGCCTTGACCGTTCCTCGCAGTTCGGGGTCTTTGCAACGCTTACTCCATAAGATTTCTTTCTCCACCACAGGCAGAACCATAGCGTGAAGATGATAGTGGTAAACCTCTTTTCCAAGTTCTTCGGTTGCCGCTACATTGATTTCATCAGCGTGCATTACTGCCGATATAACATTGTCAGCACCGAATTTTTCTTCGATGAAATGATAGGCTTCTTCATAAAACTGCTTTGCGTATTCATAACCACCGTTACGCTCGAAGTACATCGTGTTCACATCAATCACAATCTCATTAAAGAGTGTTGCGTCTTTCCTTAACCCACGAAGCGACACCTGCCCGTCTGTTTCCATCTGCTTTAACTGTTCCATATAGGTCGGGGCAGTCGGTTTTTTGAAATGCACATTAAAGGGTATTCGTTCCACAATTACATTCATATTTTCATAGGTTTCATTCTTGCGTTCGTTGTGCCTTTCCGCCTTGCTCACATCAGAAGCGGTGTACTGTTTTACCCTTGCACAACTCATATCTGCCTTGTTGGTTTTTGCCATTTTGCTCTCCTTTCCAGACAGGGGCGAAGCCATTACACAACATTCTTTGAATGTGTGTAACCCACTATGACACTTTCAGACTTCGTC
>CALBGL010000084.1 GCA_937892735.1 uncultured Clostridia bacterium
AGATGCATCAATGTAGATTTTCCGGAACCCGTGCCTCCCAGAATCCCGAAAGTTGTTCCTTGGGGAATCCTGAAACTCACATCCCGTACCACCGGAATCCTCGAATCATACCCGAAAGATACATGAGAAAACTCGATATCGCCGCGCATATCCGGCTCCAGCGCGCCCGGCGCATCCTGTTCTTCCGGACTATTCATGATATACATGATACGGTCGATCGAAACATTGGCCTTACTCATCTCCGAGATCACCCGGCCCAACTGTCTGACCGGCCAGGTCAACATGGAGTTATAGGACATGAACGCGATAAATTCTCCCGCAGTCAACTCTCCATTGACACAGGAAACGGATCCCATGACCAGCACCAGCATCACCTGCAGACCGGAAATCAGATCCCCCGACCCCCAGAAGAATGCCATCAATTTACACAACTTAACCCACAGGTTGGTGTAATGCTGATTCTGCTTCTCAAACCGCTCCCGCTCATAATTCTCCCTTCCGAAGGCCCGTACCACGCGGACACCTGTCAGATTCTCCTGCGCAATCGTGGACAGAATGCCCTCATTCTCATCGCATTCCTGGAAATGCGACCCGATCTTAGAATGGAAATACGCAGAATATCCCAGGATCACCGGAATACAGACTGTGGCGATGAGCGCCAGTTTCACATTCATGGAATACATGAAAAACAAAGACAGGCTAACCAGAATGACGATCCGCACAATGGATGTCAGCTGTTCTGCCACGAAAATCTTCACTCGCTCCACATCCGATGTACAGCGTTGAATGATATCCCCCGTCTGATGCTTCATATGCCAGGCAAAGGGAAGGCGCTGAATGTGTGCGAACAGACGGTTACGCATCGTCTGCATCAGCGTCTCCGCACCCTTATTGTTGTTAAGATTAAACGAATACTTGCAAACTGCCGCAAAAAGTGCCAATACGATGATCAGAATCGCAATGACATGCAGATGAACTCTCAAGTAGGATACTCCGCCCATGGACAAGAGCATCTGCATCATGAAGCTCGGCAGATCCGGTTCCGCGCTGCCGATCACGGAATCCACCGTGAACCGAATCAGCTGCGGCACCAGCATTTCCAGCAGTGTGACACCAAAGGCACTCAGAATGCTGATGACAAAAAAATGCACACTGCCTTGCAGAAAATATAAAATCATAGTGGCCTTATTGAATCGGCCTTTTTGTTGTGTCCCCATAGTTCCTCCTATCTATCTTTCTTATAATTACACATATTGATATGAAAAATATAAGGGTGCGTCCAAGACACACCCCACTTTTATATTGAAACCTTTTTCTTAGCGCTTGGTCAAAACCTCGGCCTCGTACTGCTTCACATCCTGCAGCCATTCCAAACCGACACCAGCATTTTTCTTGGCACAGTAATAGTCCCAGACCGGATTCAGCATAGCGCCCGCCTTAAATTCCTGCACCATGGCAAGCCGTGTACTCACATCACCATCTCGCTCTACTTTCTTCATCGCCTCTACCGGTTGCAGCAGTGCGGCCAAAATGGCCTTACGCGTGTTACGCAGACCCGTAACCCAAGCTACCACACGATTGATGGACGCGTCAAAGAAATCCGTCGCAATATATGTGGCATCCAGCTTGCCCAGGCGCACCAACTCCTCCATGATAGCCTTTGTCTCATCATCATAAGCGACCACATGATCCGAATCCCAGCGAATGGGACGGGAAACATGCAGAAGAACATGATCGCTGAACGCATAGGCTGCGCCCAGTTTTGCCGATACGACCTCCGTGGGGTGATAGTGGCCCGTATCTAATGTTAAAATAATATGATCACTCTTCTTGGACATGACATATCCCATGCAAAACTCATGGGAGCCCACCGTATAGCTCTCCAGCCCGATCCCGAAGACCTTGGACTCAATGCCGTCCATGACGCCCTTTACATCCTTTGTCGCTTCAAAAATACGATCGTAGCTGTCTTTCAGGCGAAGACGCGGTCCCAGCGTATCCACCGGGAACTCCTTATCACCATCCGGCGTCCAGTGATTGATCACACAGGTTTTGCCGGTTCTCTCGTAGAAATACTGTCCAATCCGACGACAGCGAATTCCATGCTCCACCCAGAATGCGCGCACATCATCATCCAGCGCCGAAAGGGTGCCCTTCTCGCTCTTCGGATGTGAGAAATAGGTGGGGTTAAAATCCAGACCAATGCCCTTCTCTACAGCCCAATCTGCCCAGTTTTTAAAATGCGCGGGCTCAATTTCATTTCGATCGACTACATTCGCTGCCTCCAGATAGCTGGCATGCAGGTTCACCTTCTTCTCACCGGGAATGTACTGCATCGCCTTTTCCAGATCCATGCGCAGTTCCTCTGGATTCCGCGCCTTGCCCGGATAATTGCCGGTGGTCTGAATGCCGCCGGTCAGCCCGCCGTCATGCTTCTCAAAGCCGATCACATCGTCTCCTTGCCAGCAATGAATCGATATCGGAGTCTCATCACAGATACGAATCGCCTCGTCCACATCCACACCATACTCCTGATAATATTCTTTTGCCAGCTCATATCCTTTTTGAAGATCATACATCATTCATTCCACCTTTCTTACAACATTTCGCGTCTGACAGCACCGCCTAACTTCGATTATAGCAAAGTATTTACGGGAAATCAATGATAAATTGTGATTTTTTCCTAAATATCTGACATTTCCCGATGTACCTCCTGCATCGCGCTGTGCAAAAGGAACGAACTCCCTGCTGTACCTGCATTTTTTCTTCTAGCATGATCCCCCTTCTTTTCTGATCAATCCCGTGCCGTCAAAGGCCGGGATAAAACTTTCCTGAGCCACGGCCCCTTCCTGGATATAGGCATTTTCCACACCCAGACTCAGGGCATATTCTACAATTCGCTCATATTCCCGCCTACGGATCCTGCGATGCAGCTCAGGATACTCTGTCCCTTGATACACGGGAGTATACTGATTCATCAGACTCATATAGATCCGATGTCCATAGGTAATAAAAAGGTAACGTACCACGGCCATGGAGTCTTCCCGTCCCCCGGGCAAAAGTAGGTGCCGGACGATGATGCCGGACTGCATCATCCCCTGCGCATCCCACCTGGCCTCCGGTACTTGCCGCACCATTTCCGCCAGGGCCTGTTTCGCGACCTCTGGATAATCCGGCGCACGAGAATACCGGCGGGCCCGCTCCGCATCCATATACTTAAAATCCGGCAGATAGATGTCCACCAGGCCCTCCAGCCGGCGCAGCGACTCCACCTTCTCGTATCCGCTGGAATTATAGATCACAGGAATCGTAAGCGACTGCCCCTTCACCCGCTCCAGCGCCAGAATTACCTGGGGCAGATATGGTACGGCCGTCACCAGATTGATATTATGCGCACCCTGCTCCTGCAGCTTCAGGAAGGTATCCGCCAGATCCTGTACGCTCATCGCGACGCCCTGTCCTTCCAGACTGATGCTGTAGTTCTGACAATAGATGCAGCCCAGACCGCAGCCACTGAAAAAGACCGTGCCAGACCCTCTGCTACCGGATAAGCAGGGCTCCTCCCACCTATGAAGAGAGGCTCTCGCGGCCAGGAGCTGGCCGGGTACTCCGCACACCCCTTTCTGACCATGCAGCCGATCTACGCCGCATTCCCGAGGACAGAGCATACAATGCGCCAACTCGGCTACGCCAGATTGCGTATCCATACCAACATCTCTCCCTCTTCGCGGTTCGCCCAAGCATAGTAAGGAATCCACTTCAGTTTCTTCAGCTCATACCGGTCTTCTCCAAAGGGTCTATAGAGCGCATCTTCTTCCCAATCCTCCTGACTCCGCATCTCACCCATAGCGGAAATCGTCACCACGCCATTCAGCAACTCCGGCTCATAGCGGATCTCCCAATCCGTTTTATCTGTAAGCCGTATCCGATGCAGATCCTTCCCATTATCCGCTTCTTCCAGGCAATATACCAAAGGGCCCCGCATGATTGCCGCTTTGCCGATATCTTCCCGCACCCGCGGATTTGCCTCTACCTTCTCCACCGGCATCGCAAGAGTCAGCAGAATCTCCTCTTCCGGTTTCCAGGCTCTCGTCACATAGAGATACCCTGCTTTCTCCACACCCTCCACTGGCTTTCCTCCGCAGGTAAGCGTGTACTGTCTGCACCATCCGGGTATACGAAGCGCCAGTGTCCAATCTCCTTCTTCACAAGTCTCTACCCGGATACGAACTTCTTCCTCCCAGGGATACCGCGTCTGCACCTGCAGGCATACTTTCTGCCCCTGCAGATCCGCCTCCACTCGACTTCCCACATACAAATGGATAAACAGCGTCTTCTCTCGAATCCCATAGATATAGTCTCCTAGAGAAGACAGGAGCCTTGCCAGATTCGGCGGACAGCAGGCGCAATGGAACCATTTTT
>CALBGL010000085.1 GCA_937892735.1 uncultured Clostridia bacterium
CGGTAAGATTCGTTATGACAACATCAATATCCAGAAGATTAAGAAGAAGGATCTGCGTCGTTCTCTGGGCATGGTATTGCAGGATACACATCTGTTTACCGGCACGGTCATGGATAATATCCACTATGGGCGATTGGACGCCACGGATGAAGAGTGCGTACAAGCCGCCAAGCTGGCCAATGCGGACGGGTTTATTCGCAGATTGCCAGATGGATATCAGACAATGCTGACAGGGGATGGCGCCAATCTGAGCCAGGGGCAACGGCAGCTTCTGGCCATTGCCAGAGCCGCTGTGGCGGATCCTCCCGCGCTAATTCTGGATGAAGCCACATCCTCGATTGATACCCGTACCGAGACGCTGGTACAGGATGGTATGGACCGCCTGATGAAGGGGCGGACCACTTTTGTGATCGCCCACAGGCTTTCGACGGTTCGAAATGCCGACTGCATCATGGTATTGGAGCAGGGACATATCATTGAGAGAGGAACCCACGATCAGCTGATTGAACAGAAAGGCAAATACTATCAGCTGTATACGGGCAACAAGATTGGAGAATAAAAAACAGGAAAACTGCTTTTCGACGAAAAATCAGACCGCCGGAAAGCAGTTTTTATTGTTTACAAAATATTTACAAATAACCTGTCCCCATAGGGGAGGCTCAGGGAATTTATATATAGAGGTTGTATATTCTCATTGTAATCTTGACAAACAGAGTATCGTCAGGTAAGATGGAGATCAGGACGAGGGAACTTTAGGGCGTGTATGTGAGGAGCGATAGAGTGAGCGTGGGAGATGAATTCAAGAAGAAATATCAACTGTACCTACGATATGCTTATGTCAATCTGAAAAATAGTGATGATGCGGAGGTCATCGTACAAGATGCCTGTGTGCTGGCCTTGGAGAGAGAGATCAACATTTTCAGCGAAGAGGGGCAGTGTTGGCTCTGGGGGACGGTGAAGAATCTGGTATTGAAGGCAAACCGGAAAAAAAGGAACGAGCAGAAAGCAACGGAGCGGTATACGCAGGAAGAGACGGGGATTTCTCTGGAAGAGTATGTGACCGAAGAAAAGATGGCAGTCTGGGATGCGGGAATGGATGAAAACATGGATATGTTGTATCCGGGCTTATCAGAGAACAAAGCTTTTCAGATTGTCAAGAAAGTGTACATGGATGGTTATTCGATCATGGATTGTGCCAAAGAGTGGGATTGTACCTATGAAGCCGCGAAGAAACGGATTTCCAGGGCCAGGCAGGCTGTGCGGGAGCGGATAGAGAAGGAACGGAAAAGGGAGGAGGATTAGCAGCATGGCGCATGATATCCGATATGAGGATATGACGGTGGCGGAACTGGAGCAGATTCTGTGGAAAGACGATCCATATACCGATATAGAAGGACTCACCGAAGAGGAGGCGGAACTTATCATGCGATGGATTGAGCAGAAGGATCCAGCCTATTTCGCTGGGCTGCCGACTCCGGAAGAGGCCTGGAAGCATCTGGAGAAGAGGGTGGGGCATCTCGATCCTGCCAGAAAGAGACGAAACAGAGCGCTTTCGCGAAGAAGGCGGCATGGTGCGGGACATATCGTGGCACTATTGGCTGCGCTCCTTGTAGGCGCGATACTGACTTGTTATGCCAGTGGAATTGACCCGGTGAAAAAGGTGGCGGAGTGGACGGATGCGGCGTTCCAGTTCAAGGCGGAGGAGTCCACGATATACATGGGCCGATGGGGAGACATAACGGATGAGGAGGCGTGGGATCTTCTGATGCCTACATGGCTTCCTGAGGGATATGAAAGGTCTGAGCCGAAGATCAACCGCAATGAGGCTTTCGTCTCTTATTATGTGGAATACTGGAATTCCAGGGAGGAATTACTGTCTATCGTGATCCGGCGAGATATCGTAGATGGTATTCGAGTATACGAGAAAGACGAGCGTCCGGTCGAGGAGTATGTGTACGAAGGGATCACGCATTATATCATGCACAATCTGGATAGCGTTACAGCAGTATGGATCTATGAGGACTATGAGTGCAGCATTTCTGGTCCGGTCACGCAGGAGGAGATGAAACAAATCCTTCGCTCGGTGTATGAAAAATGAAAGGAGAATTCAGATGAAGCGAAAAGGGATGGCGATGGTATTATGTTTGGTATTGCTGGCAGCGATGCTGCCGGTGCAGGTTCAGGCGGAAGAAGGAGAGCAGATTGCCCGGGCAAGCGACTTTATCAGAGACTATAATGTGTATATCTCGCGCGTTAGCAGTGGAAAGGTTCGTATCGCTTTTGAGGTGTACGCCAAGTCTGTGATGGACGCTGTGGGAGCAACGAGGATCCTTTTATACGGCGGGCCTTCGGCAGATCAGCTGTTACCAGTAGAAACGTTCTACGAATCCACGAGTCCGAATATGATTGCGTCCAATACGTCGAGTCACAGTTCTTCCGTGACATTTACAGGGCAGCCTGGATATTACTATCAGGCGCATGTCTATGTGAGAGCGACAAAAGATGGCGTATGGGATTCCCGCGACACATGGACCAGTATCGTTCGAGCATAAGAAGAGGGGCAGGACATGCCCCTTTTTGATTGGAAAATTGCATAAAAATGGAGATGCGAAGTTGTGCAATGTGGCAAAATGGAAAAAAGATGAATTTTTTGGAAAAACTCTGTCCCGAAATGAGCCGCTCAGGGAACTTATATTATAGAGGGGAAAAAGAATCCTTGTACAAGGCGGCATTCGTATGAGACCGTGATATGCGGATGCGGAATTGGGCAGAGTCATCCGGAGATTCTGTCAGAATGGGAGGTATCACCCCATGGGCTAGGGAGTTTGATGCCTGGTGATAACAGAGGGAGAGAAGGGGAAAAATATAGAGGAGGGACTTGACATGAAAAAATCAAGAAGACTTTTTATCATGGCCCTAGTGGTTATGATGCTGGTGACGGCAACGGGAGCGGTTCATGCACAGACAAGAGCCGCCACGGATCCTCTGACAGGATATACCTCATTGGGGTACTATAACGCGAATATGACTCTCAATGAGTATGATCTGCAGGCATGGATAGGGACAGCCCCCTATGTTTCCAGTGAAGAGATGTACACGAGTATGACGGTGTACTATGCACTGGACGCGGATAAGATCTTCAGCGCGTCGAGAAGCGGCTATGGATCCTGTCGGTATACGAACACAACACGGATTGTCGAGGCTAGGACATATTACAAGGTGGATGGTGTGGCCATTGGAGATCTGTGGTTGTCCATTCCGAGTTACTTATAAGTAGCTAGGGTAAGCATTGTCAAGGAGAGACAAGGAGCTCTCCTTGACAACCGAACATGGGGATTCACATTTGTCAGTGAATCACGAAACTGCATGAGCAGAGAAAGGAAATAGAATGAAGCGAAAAAGAGTAGTCAGAATGACGATTGGACTGCTGCTGGTGACGATGATGCTGACTGGGCCAACAGTCATGGCAGCACAAAGAAACTTTGACGGGTATCAAGGGTCTACGTACTACGTAGGCTATCTGCGGGCAAGCTTTGAGGAGTTCACAAGCTCCTTCTCCGCGCATACAGGAGATTCCACAAATGATGTATACACGTTGATGGACGGAACGGGAACGTATACTTCATTTGGGGTGGATGAAACGCTGAAAATCTTCGCCTATGGATGGAACTCCTGCTTCTTTCAGAAGCTCTGCAATGGAAGCGCGAAGAGTGCAAATTGCCATTATTACATTGACTCAGGAGAAGTAAAATATACTTCTGTTTATGTATAAATGGAAAGGGGGGAGGAGCATGAAGAAACTTATCGCGTTCCTCTTATGCATGCTTATATGTGCAGGTTGTGCATCCTCCGATGAAAGACCGATGGAAATCGAAATGGATCTATCTCAGATCCATTTCGATACCTCAGAAAAGGATGTGGATTTGTCGACAGTGATGTCGAAAGGACAGTTTTGTTCATATGAGGGAGTAGACTATACGTTATCAGCTGTTAATTCCTGGATCTATTACTATGATGAAGCCAATGAAAGCTTTGGGAAGTTATGCGGCCGGCCGGAGTGCGAACATAAGGGGAATGGATGTAATGCCTATGTACTCGGCGTTGGAGATCTGCAGGTATATGAAGGCCAATTATACTTTATGGTGGGAGCCAGTGTGTTGACACGAATGGAACTGGATGGGATGAATCGGGAGACTGTGAGAGTGGTCAACGATCTGTCCGGCGTGAACGGGAGCTGGGTGATACATCGAGACAAGATATATACGCAGGTATGGAAGCCAGTGGTAGAGAATGGAGTACAGTACGATGATCTGTATATCTACGAGTTTGACCTGTATTCCCAGGAAGAGGGAAAACAACTGTTTTATCAGAGGTATGAGGATTTGTTTGATGTAGAGTGGCGATTTCGAGGGGACTATGCGTACGTTATTATAGAGGAATTACCGACAGATACGGAAATAACACGGTCGATTTACTTGTACGATATAAAACACGGTTTGTTTGAGAAGATTATTTATAGGCCGAATTATGAGTGGTCAATTTTGGATGCTTATTTGCAGGAAACAAAACTTATCTTGTTAGAGACAGGGCTTGTTCAAATGCGATTGATAGAACAGGATCTTGAAACCGGGGAAGAAAAGGAACTGTTTCGAATGGACGCGGAGGGGTTTATGGGTGTATTCTCGAGAAACATGGACAAG
>CALBGL010000086.1 GCA_937892735.1 uncultured Clostridia bacterium
TTGGGGATCTGCCTCATCTTGGATCAGATATTCTCTCAGTTTATTCCAAGTAAAAATATAGATACCCATAGAAGCCTTTGTAGACTTGGGAACCTTGGGCTTTTCCTCAAATTCGTAGATCCGATTCTCTTCATCCGTGTTCATGATACCAAAACGGCTGGCTTCTTCCAAGGACACATTCAACACTGCAATTGTACAGGCAGCCTGATGTGCCTTATGATACTGCAGCATCTTGTTATAATCCATCTTATAAATATGGTCTCCCGACAAAATTACCACATATTCAGGATCATACTGCTCGATGAAGTGAATGTTCTGGTAAATTGCATTGGCTGTCCCTTTGTACCACTCTCCATTCTTTCCATGGACATACGGAGGCAGAATCGATACCCCGCCATAATTTCGGTCCAGATCCCAGGGCTGTCCATTACCAATATACGCATTCAGATCCAAGGGCATATACTGTGTCAAGACTCCCACGGTATCGATTCCAGAATTCACGCAATTACTCAGCGGAAAATCAATGATACGGTATTTTCCTCCAAAAGGAACCGCTGGTTTCGCCACATTTTTGGTTAATACACCCAGCCGACTGCCCTGACCGCCAGCCAAAAGCATTGCAATACACTCTTTTTTAATCTTCATACCCAACCCTCCATGCTCGAATTTTCAGCATTATCCTGAAAGCCCTCAGATTTCCTTGTAAATAGCATATCACAATTCTACGATTTTTTCAAGATATTTTCTTATCATTTGTGGATTTTATCCGTTCTTTACAGTCTGTTTACGCTTTCAAAACATGGCAAGAAGCTCTTCTTCGGATAGAATTGGAATTCCCAACTGCTTTGCTTTCTTATTTTTGCCGCTGGTACTGTTCAGATCGTTATTGACCAGATACGTGGTCTTGCTGCTGACAGAAGATGAGACTTTGCCTCCTCGTTTTTCAATCTCCTGCGTCAATTCCTCTCTGTTTTCAAAATGATGCAGCGTACCTGTAATCACCACAGTCTTACCAGCCAACATGCTCTCCAATGACTTCTGTACACGGAGATGGAGTTCTGTAAGAAGCTTTTCTGTAATTTGACGATTCTGTTCGTTGTTAAAAAAAAACACGTACCTTATGTGCCAGGATATCTCCAAAACCTTCGATCGCAGCAATCTCCTCCGGCGAAGCATCCATCACTTGTCGAATATCTCCCTGAAAATGATCTGCCAGCAGTTTTGCATTTGCGCTTCCAATCCCTGGAATCCCCAGTGCGGCAAGCAGCCGATATGCCTCTGTATCACGCGAAGCTTCAATCGCCGATAACAGCTTGTCTGCTGATTTTTCACCGAATCCATCCATCTGACAGATCTCTTCCCGATGATCTTTTAAATGATATATATCTCCATAATCATTCAAAAGGCCGGCTTCCAGAAAACGATCCAGGAATGCCTCCGACAATCCTTCAATATTCATCGCTCCTCGTGATACGAAATGGACAAATGCACGATGCAATTTAGCCGGACACGAAGAGTTGGTACAGACAAGCACCTTTGCCTCATGATTTTGTGTTTCCTCCGTCGGCGCGCCACACCGAGGACATTCTGCCGGAATGGACAGAGTATGGCTCCGCGTCAGATTCTCACTGATCTGTGGAATAATCATATTGGCTTTATAGACAAGAAGTCGATCTCCCAATCCCAGTTCCAAATCTTCAATAATACTTAAGTTATGCAAAGAGGCTCTTTGCACCGTCGTTCCGTCTAATTCCACAGAATCAAAGATGGCTACTGGATTAATTAGGCCCGTTCTGGATGTCTGCCATTCTACTTTCCGGAGCGTTGTCTCTGCCGTCTCATCCTGCCATTTGAAAGCCATAGAATCTCGCGGAAACTTGGCGGTGCGCCCCAGAGATGCGGAATAGGCAATATCATCATAGGTCAGAACCAGACCGTCTGAAGGATACTTCTGCGCGGAAACACGCTCCGCATAAGAGCGAATGGCAGAAAACAACTGTTCCCGACAGACTCGCGTCCATTCTACCATCTCAAACCCCATCGCCGCAAGCTGTTCCATCTGCCTGCTTTTTTTCTCTTTTGAAAACGGAGTATCTCCCGGCGTGTCCTCAGAAGAGACCAGCGTATAGACAACATAATGAACTCGCCGTGTTGCCGTAATCTGGCTATTCAGCTGCCTCACACTTCCACTGCATAAATTTCTGGGATTTTTATACTGTTCTTCGGGAGACAGGCCGCTGTTAATCGCCTCAAAATCATCATAAGAGATGACCGCCTCTCCTCGCACAACCAGCCTTCCCTTATAAGGTATATGCAGCGGAAGGCCTAAAAATGTCCGTGCATTCTCCGTAATCTGCTCTCCTTCTTCTCCATTACCGCGCGTCAACGCCTGTCGGAGTTCTCCGTTCTCATACGTCATTACCACCGTCAATCCATCCAGCTTCCAAGAAAGAACACCCTCTCGCTCTCCCAGCCAGTCCCGCAATTCTTCCTGGCTTTTCGTCTTATCCAAAGACAACATCGGCTGTTCATGCGCTACTTTCGGTAGTTCTGAAAGAATCTGATATCCAACTTTCTGCGTCGGACTGCCGGACATTACGATGCCGGTCTCCTGCTCTAATTTCAATAATGCATCATAGAGTGTGTCATATTCATGATCGGACATGATCTCCCGCGCATCCTGATAATAAGCGCGGGAGGCCTGGTCCAGCAAGTCGATTAGCTCCTTCATCTGATTCAGCTGATCCTGCATTTCCATACCTCCCGTGATGAATTTATTCTACTTTTTTGAGCCCGGCCAACCCAGCCAGCAGTTTTTTGGTTCCTGCCTTAGCAAACTGAACGGTCACTTGCGAATCCGCATGCAATGGTTCAACCGCTTCCACGACACCGAGTCCAAATTTACGATGCTGAACACGCTCCCCCACATTCCATGTCAAAATCGTTTTGCCTTGGACGGTGGAAGCCGCCTCGCTGGTAGGATGGCCCATCATCCGCTGCTTTTGCTGTTCCAGACGCTCATTCTTAAACTGCTTCACAAACATTCTCTGAGGTTGTTCATTCTCACTCGCCACGCTTCTTCCCCTCCTTTCCATCCTCCATGTGGAGGCATTGCTTTCCTTTCTATCCAAGAGTTCTTCAGGAATCTCTTTAATGAATCGAGATACTTTAGAAAGTTCCTGCATACCGTGAATCCGCCGGCTCTTTGCGTATGTCAAATACAATTTTTCCTGCGCACGCGTAATTCCCACATAACATAGCCGCCGTTCCTCTTCAATGTCTTCCTCTTCTCCAGAGGTAATACTCATATAACTGGGGAAGAGACCATCTTCCATGCCCGCCAGAAATACAATCGGAAACTCAAGTCCTTTCGCGCTATGTAGCGTCATCAACGATACCGCGTCTGTCGCCTCATCCAATGCGTCAATCGCCGCCACCAAGGACAGTTCCTCGATCAAACCGGCCAACGAAGGCTCTGGAGACTCTTCTTCATACGCTTCGATACGATTCTTGAGTTCTTCGATATTTTCCTGCCGATCTTCGATCCGTTCCGGATCGTCCTCCCGCAGATATTCCACGTACTGAATCCGTGTCATCAAGCTTTCCAGAAGATGTGTTAAATCGCATTCCGGATCCTGGGCTTTCTCACGATATTCTTCAATTAGCGCAGCAAAATCCTTCAGCTTTGCGGCGGCGCGACTTAATTCTGCATACTGTCCTACCTGACCGATCAACTCTGTAATGCCCAGATCCTTCTCCGTCGCCAACAGCCGCAGACGCTCTTCTGTCGTAGCACCAATGCCTCTCTTCGGAATGTTAATGATCCGCTGTGCCGCCACATAGTCCCGATCATTGACAATTAAACGCAGATAGCACAGCAAATCTTTAATTTCTTTCCGTTGATAGAAGGGAATCCCCGCAAATAGACGGTAGGGAATATTATCTCGTAAAAGATGTTCTTCCAATGCACGGGACTGCGCATTCGTCCGAAATAGGATGGCCATATCCTTATAGGCTCTTCCTTCCTCATGAAGCTTCTGCATCTGTCCCGCGATATATCCCGCTTCTTCACCTTCTGTATCCGCCTGATACAACGTAATCTTTTCTCCGGTCTCATTCTGTGTCCACAGCGTTTTGCTCTTTCGGCCCTGATTGTGCAGAATCACTTCATTGGCAGCATGCAGGATATTTTTAGTAGATCGGTAATTTTCCTCCAGACGAATCACCGCCGCGTCCGGAAAATCCTTCTCAAAATCCAGGATATTTCGAATATTGGCGCCTCGAAACTTATAGATGGACTGATCGTCATCTCCAACCACACATATATTGCCAAACATGCCGGATAGCTGATGAATCAGCTGATACTGCGCTGTATTCGTATCTTGGTACTCGTCCACCATAATATATCGAAACTGATCCTGATACTTTTCCAGAATATCTGGGTTCATGGCAAATAGCTGTACACATTTCCCCAGTATATCGTCAAAATCCATCGCTTGATTCCGCAGAAGCTCTTTCTCATATTCTGCGTAAAGCTGGGCGATCATCTCTTTCGCATAATCTCCTCTCGCCGCCCGATGATAATCATCAGGCCCTATCAGATCATTCTTCGCCCCGCTGATTGCCGCTAAGACGGTTCTGGGCGTCCACATCTTCTCGTTCAGATTCATATTTTTCAGAATCCGCCGCATCACAGCCTTCTGATCTTCCGGATCATAAACCGTAAATCCGGATTCATAGCCGATCCTTTTCCCATGTCGTCTGAGAATTCGCAAGCAGCAGGAATGAAACGTAGAAATCCAAACATCCGATGCCGCTTCTCCAATCAGCCGATCGACACGCTCCCGCATCTCATGCGCCGCTTTGTTCGTAAAGGTAATCGCCAATATATAATAAGAAGGTACCTGCATCTCTTCGATGAGGTACGCGATTCGGTGTGTCAACACTCGAGTTTTCCCGCTGCCCGCGCCTGCCAAAATGAGCACCGGCCCTTCTGTTTGAAACACAGCTCGCTTCTGCATCTCATTTAAAGATTGATATTTATCATCCATGGATATCTGCACTCCCATCCTCCGATTCATTTTTCAGCCGTTCCAATGCCAATGCATATCCATCTTCTCCATAATGCAAAGCACGATTGACACGACTGATCGTCGCGCTGGAGGCCCCGGTCCTATCACATATGTCCTGATAGCGAGCCTCTTCGCTCAGCATCTTTGCGACCTGAAGTCTCTGCGCGATAGCCAGCAGTTCGCTGACAGTACAAATATCCTCGAAAAACGCATAACATTCCTTCTCGGTGCGCAAAGACAGCACCGCACGAAAGAATTGATCCATCTCCGGCGTTTTCAGTTTATTATTCATCTGGATCCCCCTATCTTTCGTAATAGATTTATTGTATCACCGATTGAAAAAAAAGTAAAGGTTTAATGCTCTCCCATCCACCAATTTTCCGGAGCGTCTTCCTCCGTCAAACTGGAGAAAACATACCCATTTTCTTGAAAATAGGATAGGATCGACGGCAATGCCGTTACGGTTTGCGGAGCATAACTGGCAGAATGAAGAAGTATGATGACAGGATCCTTTCCTTTGGCAGTCTGGATTGTACTTTCATAGATTTCCTCCGCGGTGACGCCTTGACGAATGGCATCATCTCCAGAGCAATTCCAATCTATAACACGATATCCCCATGCTTCCATGTTCGCTCGCATTGCATTTCCTAAATAGTATTCTGCCCTGGTAGAACCTCCGGGAAATCGAAAAATCTTCTCGGGTACATAACCGCTGACTTGTTCTACATAGTCCTCTAATTCTTCCATTTCCTCTTTCAGATTTTCAAAACTTGCGTATATATGCTCATATACATGCGTCGCCGTATGATTGGCCAACACATGTCCTTCTTCTACAATCCGACGATAAAGAGGAATCAGTTCTTCCTCTTCTCTCGCAATCACAAAAAATGCTGCCGGAACCTGATATTCCTTCAGAATGTCGAGGATCTGCGCCGTACTTTCACAGGGTCCATCATCAAAGGTCAAATAAACCTTTTTTGTTGCCTCTGCATTGACATGATAAGCTGGTTCCGGATCTATCCAAGAAGAATCCGGACCAGACTCCTTGGCGCATCCTCCCAGAAATATCAGCGCGATCATCATTCCTAAAATCCATACCGATGTTTTTCTCATCGACTCACCCCATTTCGTGTATCCTTAGGGTAGATTATGGATTTTTTATAAAATCATGCATTCTTGTGGATCTTTTTCTGAATCAGAATCATACCGAAAAGCAGCAATAGCAAAAGATATACAACCCCAAAGCCAAGCGTCCTCCTCTTTCTTTTCTTAAGAATCTTCTTAAAGAAATTAAGACGTTTTTCAGTCTTTTGTCATTTTTTCGTTAGAAATTAACTTGTATATTATGATATCATCATGCTATACTTCATTTAGAAAGCAGGTGTTATGATTGAAAGCTTCCGTTGAGACTCTGATTTTGAGAATCCTTCTTGTGTGCATCCTTCTTCTGGTTGGATTGATCCTCTGGGTCAACTTGGGTCCTCATCTGCCGAATACCACTTCCGCAGATGTGCAGAGTAAAAGCTATGTCATCATGCGCTTTGAGGACGGGGAAATCCTGTCTTTCAAAGAAAAAGACGCACAGATCTACCCCGCGTCTATGACAAAGATGATGACCGCCATCCTGGCTATCGAAAATTACGAGGATATAGAAGACATCATCGAGGTGCCATATTCCATTTTTCCGACTCTTTATGCCCAGGACGCATCCCGTGCTGGATTCGAACCGGGAGAAAGAGTCCCGTATCGCGATATTCTCTACGGCATGCTCCTGCCATCCGGATGCGAATGCTGTGAAACCGCGGCCTATCTGACAGCTGGGTCCGATGAAACTTTCGTAGAATGGATGAATGAGAAAGCTGCCTCATTGGGTATGGAGCATACGCATTTCGCAAATGCAACCGGTCTGCATGATTCCAATCATTATACGACGGTCTATGACCTGGCGCTCCTTCTACGATATTGTTTGCAAAATGAAACATTCTATGAGGTTTTCACCACGTCTTCCTATCGTACTACTCCATCGAATATTCACCCGGAAGGCATGATTCTTCGCAGCACCATGCGCGAAGAACTCTCTGATATCTTCACTGGGGATGTCGAAATCTTAGGCGGCAAAACCGGATTTACCAGCTTTGCCGGGCTCTGTCTCGCCAGCTTGGGAGAAGTTGACGGAGAGCGATATATCGTCGTAAATGCAGGAGCTCCCGGTGATCATGGCACAGAACCCTACCACATTCTGGACGCGATCGCACTGTATCAAAGTCTTGCCTAATTCTTACAGTGTACCTACAATGCTTTCAATAGCGATGGCTCCATCTGCGGCAGCGGTAATGATCTGCCGCAGAAATTTTTTGCGCACATCTCCCGCGGCATATACACCGCGAATCGATGTTTCCATATGGTCATTCGTAAGAATATAGCCTGCGCTGTCCGTATCCACCTTTCCCTTCAACAGGCTCGAATTGGGCTGTATGCCAACCGCCACAAAAACTCCATTCACATCCAGCCTTGTTTCCTGTCCCGCGGTATCTACAAGCAAAGCCGATACACGTTCCTCTCCCTGTATCTCTCGCACTTGACTGTTCCACAGAATATGGATATTATCTTTTTCTGCTACCTTTTTCTGTAAGGACTCGGCAGCGCGCAGCTGATCTCTTCGATGTATCAAATACACATCCTGACATAACGCCGATAAATACAACGCATCTGACACCGCCGTATCACCGCCGCCAATCACGGCGGTTTTTTGATGGCGGAAAAAAGCGCCATCACAGGTAGCGCAGTACGATACTCCTTTGCCGCGCAGCCGTTCTTCTCCCGGAACTCCCAGCGTTTTGGGAGCAGCTCCCGTGCAAAAAAGAATATTCTTCGTCACATATTCTCCGCCGAAGGTTCGTACCGTCTTCCACTCTTCTCCAACCTCTAGATCGGTGACCTCTTCCATAATCTGCTGCATTCCTAATTTTTGCGCATGTTCCATCCATTTCATGCCTAAATCCATACCAGAAATTTCTGGAAATCCAGGATAATTATCCACCTCGGCCGTATTGAGGACCTGACCTCCCGGAAATCCCTGCTCTATCAATGCATAGGAAAGACCCGCCCGGGATGCATATATCGCGGCCGCAAGTCCTGCGGGACCGCCGCCAATAATCAATACATCATATGGTTTCATTCGTTTTTTCCTCCTGTTCTTCTAATGCCCGCAATGCTTCATTGAGCAATTCTGTACCGCGCAACACAAAGCGCCCGTTTCGAATAATTTCAATCATTTGTCCACCGGCTGTAATAACACGTATCACACCAATACCGTGATATGGCAACGTAATATCCTTATGCACATGCGTATATGCGTTTTCTCGGTCTGTATGCCGCAATGCCGTCTTCTCATTTTCACGAGCGCAGATCTCCTTCCCATTTTGCGGATTATAGACAGGAAGTTCTTCCGTCCCCACATAGCACGTGTCTCCAATCGCAAAATGAGGACCCATCTTTTCCACAATCAAAATCGGCAACTGCTCTACAATATCGTACTGCCTCGCCATCTTATAGGCCAGCGTGTTAGTACCAATCGCAAATTCTCCCATGGGCAGTGTTTCATGGGGAAAGAGCAGATTCTCACGCACAAACGCCCGATTCTCCTCTTCCGTCGGGAAATTCTCGCAACTATAGTCTGTCACATATCCATCCGTAAATGTCAGCTTCAGATTCTTAAACGATAACCCATCTACATAGAAGGATTCCACATGCAGAACGCCATTGGTACTTTCCAGTTGCGGGGAAGTGAAGATTTCTCCTAAGGGAATATTGACGTCTGCCACACAATTATAAAAATTCGTCTGATGCTTCGAATCTTCAATCGGCGCCAGGGCAATTTCCAGTTTTGTCTCGTTCCCATGCGCCCCTTGGATCTCCACCTTCACCCCTTGATCCAATGCATCAATAATATGCTGCTGAACCTGCAGATATTTCTCGTTATCTAACGTATTGATCTGAATTGTATCCTCAAAAAGCGAGGCAAAATCTTTTCCAATCTGAGGCACAGGATATGCTACCATCGTATAACTTGTTTCTCTTTGGGGCATATATCGATACAGCAATTCTGTCCGACGATTCATATACTCTGTGTATGCCGGCATCTGTTCTTCCGAGAAGACGATGTTGCCTTTTCCTTTTTTAGGCGTAAATAGCTTCTCTCCAAAAGAATCGATCATGGCGGGACCTCCGTATAATCTCAGCATCGAGGCATTCTGTTCCACCTCTTCTTCCAGAGCACTATTCATTTTCTCTCCCAATTCTGCATTGAAAATAAGTGCCATATCGAACCGATGGTCGTACTGACACTGTTGGTTCTTCTGCGTCATCCTCACTCTCGAAATAAAAGGTCGATAATGAATTTCTGATACAAAGAGCTCCATCGCCTTACGAGTCATTCGCTCCATGCCAAGCCGATGACAAATACCCACTGTTTTTTTAATGACGATATCCTTTGCGTCTACAAAAAATCCCTTTCGAAAGCCTTCTACGAAAGACGACGCCATCTTTTCGATGGACTCTTCCGGCAAAGAATTCATGAACAGAAAGAGTTCCTGATCCTCTTTCGTAACACGCCGTCCCAACGTATACAGAAATCCGGGATCCTGCAAATCTCCGTATGCGATCTGATCCTCTCCCTGACAGCCATCCGGAATAAAACGTTCATGCAGCATCAGCCCTGCACGATCCCGCGCCTGAGATAGCGCGTGACTCTCAATACACTCCTTTAATGTTTTTAATGGCGCATGATCGATAAGCAGCTCCGCTACATCCAAGAACAAACGCTGGTTCCAACACATGGCAAACCGCATATGCCGAGGAGCATAGATGAGATTTTCCCGCATTTGATATGCGATATAAGAAATCACAGAACCCATCTCTCCTCCGTACTGCTTGACAGCCACCGCCGGACAAAGGATGGATCTTGAATATTCTTCCCCCTCTTCCTCACAATAAAACGCATCCTGTTCCTTTGCCAACTGTTCTAATGAGGCAGAACGAATATGCTCCTCTGTCAGCATGCTCTCCCAATGTATGACATTCTGCAAAAACTCTGCCTGTTTTTTCACAAAACGGAGTGGCAGATCCCGATTGCCTTTTCCTACTTTCACATCCGCCCATTCTGCCAACTTCGCTTTCTGTTGTTCGTACTCCTTGAGTGCCGCACTATTATACAGTCTATAATATTCTTCCGAATTAAACATCGTATCCTCCTGTCTTAAGAGATATCCTGAATTCTATCCATATTTTTGTTTCCCCATGCAGTATATCATATTAGGAAGAAAAAAACAATCTCCTGTGCATCGACTGCATTGTTTCCTTTTGTCCATCTTTTTACAAAATAATACATTGCTGTCCCAGCATACTGACATTATAATATCTTTATTTTGTGCTAGGAGGTAACTTCGATGATTAAAGATATGACCGTAGGAAAACCCTATCGACTCATCCTTTCCTTCTGTATCCCTCTTATGTTTGGAAACCTGTTTCAACAAATGTATAATATGGTCGATACCATCATTGTGGGACGATTTTTGGGAAAGGAAGCCTTGGCTGCCGTAGGTTCTACAGGCGCTGTCAACTTCTTGATTCTTGGATTCGTAAATGGCCTATGCTGCGGCTTCAGTATTCCAGTAGCGCAGAGTTTCGGTGCGAAAGACTATTCCGCCATGCGCCGATGTGTCGCCAATATGGTTTGGGCCTCCATGATCTTAGGCGGGGTAATCACATTGGTAACCGGTATCTGGACCCGGGAAATTCTGATTCTGATGCAAACCCCTTCTAATATTCTGGAAGATGCTTACGCTTACATATTCACCATTTTCTTAGGAACCTATGTGACGATTCTCTACAACTGCCTGGCCGGCATTATGCGCGCGCTGGGAGACAGTAAGACGCCTCTTCTTTTTCTTGCCTGCGCTTCCGTGCTCAATGTGATACTGGATTTGTTCTTCATCATAATTATGAATACAGGGGTCTTTGGAGCCGCGTTAGCCACTGTAATCTCCCAGGGAATCTCAGGACTGCTTTGTCTTGTCTTCGTAATCAAGAAGTTTCCCATTCTGCATATTCATAAGGAGGAATGGAAATGGGATGGTTTTTCTGTGAAACGTCTTTTTAATATGGGCCTTCCCATGGGACTGCAATATTCTATTACCGCTATTGGAAGCACTGTCCTGCAAACAGCAGTCAATTCCCTGGGATCTGACATCGTAGCCTCGATCACGGCAGCCAATAAAGTGCAGATGTTGGTAACACAACCCATGGAGACACTGGGAGTTACTATGGCCACATACTGTGGACAAAATCTAGGAGCCAGGCGATTCGACCGAATTCGAAAAGGCGTTCTGCACGGCAGCATTCTTGGAGCTGTTTTCAGTATATTCGCTCTCATCATCATCCTATGTTTCGGATCTTATATCTCTCTGCTTTTTGTGGAAAGCACGGAAACGCAAATCATTGGGAATATTCAACAATTTCTTTTGTATAATGGTCTTTGTTATATCCTGCTCACTCTTCTGCTTGTCTTCCGTAATACCCTGCAGGGTATGGGTCATGCCGCTCTCGCCATGAGCGCTGGCGTCATGGAAATGATCGCTCGTTCTATTGTAGCATTCTGTCTTGTTGGTCCATTTGGATATACGGCCGTATGCTGTTCGAATCCGATTGCGTGGACCTTTGCCCTTTTCTTCTTAATCCCTGCCTATTTCGTTCTGCGAAGACGAATGCCTGCTTAACATGTCAGGAGGGGCTGTGAAATCACAGCCCCTTTATTTCGCATAAAAAAAGACGCACCACAGAACTTACTTCTGTGATACATCCTTCACTGGGCACGAAGGATTCGAACCTACGAATGCTGGAGTCAGAGTCCAGTGCCTTACCGCTTGGCGAGTGCCCATCGTGTTCTCTCAAAAGAACAAATATAATTATAGCATAGGTTGTATTTCTTGTCAAGCTTTTTTTACATTTTTCTTATTTTCCCGGACGTGAAATTTAAAATTCCACCTCTTCAAAGGGATGTAGAGTTTACTCCTTCACAAAACTATTGCCTTTTCTCTCCTCACATCCGCAGCAGAAGGAGATATTAGGAGTCTCTCTCAGATTTCTCATTACTCTGCGAGAGATGTAACATTTATCCCGAGAAACCAATGAGAAACCCACTAGATTTCTCATTACTCCACACGAGATGTAACATTTCCTTCCGATAAGTAATGAGAAGATCCCTAGCTTTCTCCTAGCTTCTTCTTTACAGGATGACATGATGGAAAATTGTTTTCACAGGTCTTCTGCAGCTTGTCTAATATGTAATGAATTCGAATTATTCAAAACGATAAATTCCTGTTTTCTTTTCATCCAACCGAAATCCATTGTTTCGATAAAAATCCAGTGTACTCTCCTTTTGGGATCCCGTCGCTACCGTTACCTTATAGCAGTGTGCCGCTTTCGCAATTTCCAACGCTCTTTGAATCAATGCCGATGCGTAGCCCTGTTTTTGATAATCAGGATGTGTGACAACATTTTCAATGATGCCATAGGGACGCAATTGATATGTCATATTCTCAACGATCACCAAGGTTGCAGTAGCTACCACGCAGCCGGCCTCTTCTGCAACCAGGATATGATAATGTGAATCCTGATAAAAACGATCCAGCCTTTTCTCCCAATTTCCCTGATCCCATTCCTGTTTGCTATGGGAGGGATGCAAAACTTCTTCATATAAATATTTCAGGGCCTTCGCATCTTTAGCCCATGCTTTTCGAATCATAATCTATCGCTCCTTTTTACGAAAAAACCTCCGATATAAATCGGAGGTTACACTGGGCACGAAGGATTCGAACCTACGAATGCTGGAGTCAGAGTCCAGTGCCTTACCGCTTGGCGAGTGCCCATCGTGTCTCACAAAAGACTCAATTATTATATCCAATTCAAAGATAAATGTCAAGTGTTTCTTCAATTTTTTGAAATTATTTTCTCACATTTTAAAAATATTCAAAAAAAAACGATATCCAAAAGATATCGTATACAAGGAGAAAGTATTTTTCGTGTAGCAACCAAAAATACATATAATATGGGGGTCACGGTTATATAGTACCATAGCCC
>CALBGL010000087.1 GCA_937892735.1 uncultured Clostridia bacterium
TCTACGGCTGAAAATCTGCTGCGCCTGCTTCGTCCTGATATGAAGTATACCAAACTGGAAGCCCGGGTTCTCGATCTCGCCCTGGTTCTTCATATGGAACACGGCGGCGGCAACAATTCCAGTTTTACCACTCATGTAGTGACTTCCTCTGGTACAGATACTTACTCTACGATTGCCGCGGCTCTAGCCTCTCTGAAAGGACCTAAACACGGCGGGGCTAATATTAAAGTCATGGAAATGTTCGCGGATCTGAAAGACCATGTTTCCGACTGGAAGGATGAGGACGCTATCAGAAATTATCTTCTCAAATTATTACACAAAGAAGCCTTTGATAAGAAAGGACTCATTTATGGCATGGGACATGCTGTATATTCTTTATCCGATCCTCGCGCGATCATGCTGCGCTCCTTTGTAGACGATCTCGCTAAGGAAAAGGGCTTAGAAGAAGAAACTCAGCTATACCACCTTGTAGAACGGCTTGGCCCTGAAGTCATTGCGCAGGAGCGTCACATTTATAAGGGGGTCAGCGCCAATGTCGATTTCTACAGCGGCCTAGTCTATTCTATGTTGGATCTTCCTTTGGAACTCTATACCCCAATGTTCGCCATCGCGCGTATTGTGGGTTGGAGCGCGCATCGTCTGGAAGAATTAATCAATACCGATAAAATCATTCGTCCTGCGTATCGCAGTGTATTAGAAAGCGCTCCCTACATCCCCATGAAAGAGCGCCATTGATTCTATATTTTATGGAGGTCACATTATGCAAAAATATAATATATCAGACGTTTCTTTCACCTTCCAATCTTATCTTCAGCTCGATGGACAGGAAATATCCCCCCATTTCTCCTCGCCTATAAAAGAATCCCGAGGTATCGAGTCACGCCGCGCTGTTTTAAACACCGGCGAACTGATACAGACTCTTTTCCCTGTAAAAGATGGCGTCGAATTGGAAGTTTCTTTTCAAAATACGTCTGCTTCTCCGGTTCACTTGGATCGCTTTGTCCTATTCAGAACCGATGATCTGAAATTAGGTACGCTTCCCAGCACTGAGTGGTTCTTTTTCCGTCAGGGACGCATGAAGAATGAACTGCCTGCCGTATGTCGTCTAGGCGACCTGGGAGAATGCTTTGAAGATGCCTGCACGACTCTTCGAGAAAGTGGAGAAGGAATGGAGGCCACCAGTAATGAACCTGTGCTAGTCAGTGACAGTATGACCCTTCTTAGCGGCGATGTTTCATTGTTATTGACCTTTGAAACGGGAGATCGTTTGTTCACGGAAACGATTCTGCGATTGACTCCCTCTCATGAATTTTTCAGTCTCGAATGCTCTTGTCCGGTCCATATAGATATACTGCCGGGACAACGTCTTGTGAGTGAACGTCTTCGCATTTCTACCGTCATAGAGCCTCAAGAAGCAATCGATGCCTATGCGGATAGAAAGGCCCATCTTTATCATGCTCGTAAATCAGAACATATTCCTTCCGTATACTGCACTTGGTATTACTATGGCTTGACCGTCAGCGAAGCTGATGTTTTAGAAAACCTAACTGCCATTCAAGATCGTCATATTCCGTTTGAAGTCTTCCAGGTGGACGAAGGATGGGAACGCTGCCTCGGAGATTGGCAGCCTAATGAACGCTTTCCTTCCGGAATGCGCTCCATCGCTCAACAAATTAAAGAAACCGGCATGGTTCCCGGCATATGGACCAGTCCTTTTATCGCGCACGAAAAAGCGCCTGTAACGGCTCAACATCCAGATTGGTTCCTGAAGCATCCAGACGGTTCCTGGTGTCTTTTCCCCATGAATGACACCGTGTATCGGGTGCTGGACATTACGCATCCAGACGCTGTGGAATGGGCGGCTTCTCTTTATACGCAACTTCGTGAATATGGATATCGTTATCACAAATTGGATTTCACCCGTGCGGCGATTCTATATGAGGATGCTCCCCGTTTTCGATCCGATATGCCCCTGGTGCAGGCATATCGCCAGGCCATCCTGCGTATTCGGGAAGAAATGGGGCCAGATGCATACTTTCTTATGTGTGGCGGTCTGTACGATCCTCTGATCGGTATTGTAGATGCTCAGCGTACCGGATCTGATGTCTTGAGCATGTGGAGCGCCAAAATCGGAGGCGGCGGCGGAAAAACGGCTCCTTTCACGATCAAGCAAAACTTGCTGCGATATTGGATGCGCCCCTGGTGGGATGCCGATCCGGATGCATTGATGATTCGCCGGCAGAATACGCCGTCTCGAAATCTGAATCTCACGCTGGGCCTCTTAAACGACGACGAAGCGCGCACTTCCGTGCTGAATCAGTTCATGGGAGCCGGCTTAGCCTGCTCCACAGAGCCCATGCGGCAGATCGAAGATGATCGTCTTTGGATGCTGCGTCATGTCCTTCCTGTATATCCTGGTATTCCCCATCCGCGGGATTTTCTATCAGGCAGCCGTTATCCCGCCTGTATAGATCTGGCGTATCCCGACTATCATATGATCTGCCAGATTAACTGGTCTGATACCGAGTCCGTTCCCTGCACTCTGCGCCTAAACCACGATCTTCTGGGTGACTTTGCCAACCTTTCTGACACTTTCACAGTCTGCGACTTCTGGGGGCAGTCCTATCAGGAACATATTCCCAGAGATGCCGAGGTCACCTTAGGAACCATTCCCCCTCATGGAACGGCGCTCCTGAAGATTCTTCCACAACATACCGCTCCTGCTGTATTGACTAGCACCGGACATTTCTCTATGGGTGCAGAATTTTCCTGTCTGAAGATCGAAGAAGATACGCTGATCTTGGATATGGATTGGAAATTTCCCTGTCCTGTTCGCTATGGCATCCGATTGCCCCAAGGCTATCATCCCGCCTCCTTACCCGCAGGAACCAATATCTTTGGAAACCTCTTAGAAGTCTATCTGGAACAATGGGGACACTACCGTTTCCAGATTCCTCTCAAAAAAAACATAGGAGCTGAATCAAAATGACCGAAACCAAAACTGCTCGTTCCTTTGCTAATCCTGTATTACAGAAATTACAAAATGTGATCCGTCAGGAGGCTTCCAGTACGACTGCGACGTATAGCGGCATCGCTGCCAAGACCGCATTCTTTCTGGTAATGGCTGTAATCGGCGCGGCCCTTTTCATCTGTCTGCATCCCATCTGGATCGCCAGTGGAAACACACTCGATGTCTCTGTAGAAGGAGTGATGGTACAAATTGCCGTAGCCGAATTGATCATAGCGGGAGTCTCTCTGCTTATACTGTTCATTTCCCCTTTTATTGCTCTCTTTAATCATCGTCTTCTCGCTGTTGTCGGCACGCTCTATTGTCTCTGCGAAGGATATCTCATCTCCTGGACCTCCGTCTTTCTCACACCAGATATGCAGTGGGTTCCCTGGTGTGCGCTAGCGCTCACGATTCTGATCGCAGCTGTTATGCTGCTCTTATATATGACCGGTGTTGCCCGCGTCGGACATCGTTTTCGCTCTTTCCTCATGGCTGTGATTCTGACCTCTATTTTCGGCAGTCTCATGGTCTATGTTGGAACCTGGATTCCCGGCGTACGAGATATACTGCTGCCTATCGTGCAAGATCCTCTTGTAGGATTCATTATGTCCATTGCTTTCGTGATCATCGCATCGCTGTTTCTTCTTTCCGACTTCAACATGGTACAGACTACCGTAGAAGAAGGGCTTCCTAAAGAATATGAGTGGACTGCCGCTTACGGCCTTGCTTATTCTCTGATCTGGCTCTATTTGAAGGTACTGGATCTGCTTTTACGAGTCAATTCCAAAAAGAACTAATTACGTATAAAGGGACGTGCCCGCAAACTTATTGTTTGCGGGCACGTCCCTTTATTATACCACAACGAGATAGCCGTCGGAGTTTGACGCCCCATGGCGGCAAACTCGGGGCGTGGCGCAATCTTTGCAGGGATAGAAAGCTGCCAAGCCACGCCTATTATACGCGAAATTGATATTGATACAAAGACGCGTATAGACCCTGCTTCTCCAGGAGCTCATCATGCGTTCCCCGTTCCTCAACGCCATCTCTTGTCAGCACAATAATCTCGTCTGCATTTTTGATGGTTGAAAGACGATGCGCCACTACAATACAGGTTCTGCCCTTCGATAATTCTTCCAAGGATTCCTGAATCAACATTTCGGTGGCGTTATCCAACGCAGAAGTCGCCTCGTCCAGAATGAGAATCGCAGGATCTTTGAGAAATACACGAGCTATCGAGATCCGTTGTTTCTGTCCTCCTGAAAGTTTAACCCCTCGCTCTCCCACCTGGGTATCATATCCATTCTCCATGGTAAGGATATATTCATGGATATTGGCTTTCTTTGCGGCCTCTATAATCTCCTCGTCCGTGGCGTCTAGTTTTCCATACGCGATATTTTCCCGGATCGTCCCATTGAACAAAAAGACGTCCTGCGCTACCATGCCAATATTACGCCGCAGATCATAGCGTGACATGTCTCGAATATTCATGCCATCAATCGTGATTTTTCCCTCATTCAATTCATAGAACCTGGGAATCAAATGACAAAGCGTGGTTTTGCCCGCCCCGGAAGGGCCTACCAACGCCACGGTCTTGCCCTGATCGATTTGTAAACTCATGTTTTGAATCACACGGCTTTCCTGATCGGCGTCATCGGAATTTTGATACCGAAATCCCACATGATCAAAACAGATATTGCCTTCCAGCGTATCCACCGGCAACGGATTCTCCGGCTCGCTCTCCTCCGCCACCCGCATGATCTCCTGAAAACGCACAAAACCTGTGAGTCCGTTCTGGATTTGTTCAAAAATGTTGACCAGTCGCTGAATCGGCTTCAAAAACATGCTGATATAGAGTAAATATGCCGCAAACTCACCCGTATCGATCCATCCGTAGAAGAAGAATAGTCCACCAGCCACTAGAACCACTAGATACAGCAAATCCTGAAGGAGTCCCATACCGGAAAAAAACTTCCCCATGACTTTATAAGACTTCCCTCTGGCCCGTTTATAGCGTTCATTGGCCACGTCAAACTTTTCATTCTCATACTGCTCTGTCGTATACGCCTTTGAGACACGAATCCCCGCGATCGCGGTCTCCACATTCGCGTTGACTTCCGCGATCTCTTCTCTGGCTTTACGCGACGTATCCTGCAACTCCTTGCGCAGAATAACCGCGAATATCACAATCAACGGGATGAAAACAAAAATAATACAGGTCAACCATAGATTGATTCCCGACAGCATGATGAATGAGCCGATCAGCATGACAATCGAGAGAAACAGATCTTCCGGCCCATGATGCGCAAGCTCCGAGATATCCATCAGATCATTGATCATCCTGGACATGATTGTTCCGGTCTTCGTTTCATCAAAATAAGAGAATGGCAGCCTTTGCAGATGCCGGAACATGTCTCTGCGCATGTCTCCCTGAATCCGCACTCCCACCACATGCCCCCAATACTGTATGAAATAATTGAGTCCTGCCTTCAGGATATAAATCCCCAGAAGAACCGCTGCCCAGATCAGAAGCATCCGCAGATTTTGATTCGGAACATAGTCATTGATAATGTCCTTCGCGATCATCGGATAAAACAGATCGCATAACGCCACAATAAACGCGCAGAACATATCCGTAAAAAACAAGACCCGATGCGGCTTATAGTATGACGCAAATTCTTTTAGAAAATGGAATCCTTCTTTCTTTTGTTCTTTTCTCATAACTCCTCAATTCCGATCAAAGTCTCTTCTGTTTCAAACTCATTACCCATCAGACCATGATCCTCGTATTCTGCCTCTCCGCACTGATTGTCGTATGGATCGTAGCGCACCTGATATTTGGGAGGATCGAATTCCTGCTGAAATTCAGAATTGATCACCGCGCGGAATGGATCCAGGTTGCCGAAATAATGATTCCATTTCTGAATATTGCCAGCACGATACGCGCTTCCTCCATAAGAACAATCCGCATACAACCATCCATAAGGGGCAATATAGAACTGCGCCCAATCATGCATCCCCATATCGAATGGTCCCGCGCACAAGCCGGACTGCCACTTTGCCGGAATTCCCGCCGCTCTGCACAGCGTAATAAAAAGAAGCGCCTGTACTCCGCAATCCCCTTTCAGGTTCTTGGCCGCGTATTCCGGAATATTTTCCAATGTGAAATACGCTCGCATAAAAGTATACTTCACTTTCGTAGTGACAAAATCATAAAATGCCCTGGCCTTCTTGAACGGATTCGTCTCCTGCCCCGCCAGTTCTTTTACAAGCTCCCGGATATAAGGTGTAAACAGAATATGGGGTTCTTGCTCCTGTGTATCAAAATCCGGCTGAAGCGCTCGCACTCTCTCCTCATCTATCGGTACATAGGGCATCCGGCTAACAAACTCGTATTCCGCTTCAAAAGCATGGTTTTCTGTAGGTGCCTCCTCGAAGTAAATCGTCCGGCTGGGCGAATCTTCCGGCGCAATATAAGCAGGTTCCGGACTGACCCGAAGAATCTTCACTTCAGACATCTGCTGTGCCAGGACCGGCGCCGGCAAATGCACTCGCAGCTTCTCGCCGGGACGGAAATACTCATCCTTTACACGCAGACTCGCGCGATACCGAATCCGGTAGGCGACTTCTCCCTGTTCCCGCATTTTCTTGCGTGTCGCCTCCAGAATCTCTTCTTCTTTTTGATCTTCTTCCATATTCTCCTGATTCTTCCACTTTTTACGCAGCTCTGGTTTAGTAGCCATCAACGTGCGGAAGAAGCGACGATGAAAATAGATCTGACCATCCACATAGTGCCAATCAGCTGTCCCCTCATCCATATAAAACTGCAGCTCTGACGGATCAAATTCTGTCAATTCTTCGCTCATGAGCTTCACCGCATCCTCCCAGGAATAGGTATATTCTCGGCGAAGCAACTGTATTATATCTTTCTCGATCAGGAGTCTCTGACGCATAGCCTCCGGCAATTCCCTCTCCAAACGTTTATCGATCAGCCGCAATGCGCCGTCCCAATCCCCATGATCTCGCATCATCCGGATATCATCCGGCAGACAAATCTTTAAATATTTCCAATCGTACATATTGCCCTCCTTACTGGCGAGTCTCCTGTTTCAGCCATATCTTCTCTTCCTCATTCAAATACGGTGATAAAGTATCATATACGCGTTTATGATACTCCGCGATCCACTGCTTCTCCTCTTCTGTCAAGAGACTTTCATCGATGGCTTCCCAATCATAGGGACACAGCGTGACCGTTTCAAATTCCAAGAAAACTCCATCCACTGTTTTCTTCCATTCTTTCGTCAGAATCAGGTTTTCAATACGCACGCCAAACTCATTCTCTGCATAGTATCCTGGCTCGTCGGAAGTCAGCATTCCCGGCTTGAGCGCCACCGGAATCGGCCGTGTTCCGATGTTCTGAGGCCCTTCGTGCACACTCAGCACATATCCCACCCCATGTCCAGTTCCATGTCGGAAATCCATACCCTCTCTCCATAGTGGCTCTCGGGCAAGAATATCCAGATAATGCCCTGTTGTTCCCTCCATGAAACGAGCGTGTCCCAGCGCCAGATGTCCTTTTAATACCAGCGTATACGCCTTTTTCATCTTCTCTGTTATGGGACCCAGCACAATGGTTCGCGTGATATCGGTTGTACCCTCCATGTACTGTCCGCCAGAATCCACTACGATCATTCCCTCCGGCTTCAGCTGCGCGCAGCTTCCTCTCTTCGCGCTGTAATGCGCGCTGGCCCCATTGGCATTATATCCCGCAATCGTGCCAAAGCTCAAATCAAGGCAGCCTTCCTGTTCTTTTCTTCTGGCATCCAGAAAGTCCGCGGCGTCGCATTCATCGATTGGATGCTCTCTATCCCGTACCGCTTCTTTGATCCATTTCAAGAATTTAACCATGGCCACACCATCTTTTACATGAGCCTTCCGAATATTCCGGCATTCCGTCTCATTCTTACAAGTCTTATACACTGTCGTGATATCCATCTCGGATTCAATTTGCCACTCCGCGGGGATGGAGGCTCCCAATAACATATTGATCCTGTCGGCATTCAGCAATACCTTTCCCGCTTTCTGTTCCCCCAGAAATCTTGGCAGTTCCGCATACCCTTTCAGCCAGATACCATCCGCTTCCAACGACTGCCGTATCTCTTTGCTAAACTTTTCCACGGGCGCAAACAACCAGGCATTCTCCATAGAAACCAGCATATACGAGTAGAACACTGGCGTATGATCAATATCATTTCCACGCAGATTCGTCAGCCAGGCAATATCGTCCAACGACGCCAACATAAAATACTGCGCTTTTTTTTCCTTCATATGCTCGCGAACCCGCGCCAGCTTCTCCTTTCGGCTTTCCCCCGTATAGGAGGGGCTAAGCGCGAAGACCGGATCCGCCGGCAATCCCGGTCGATCTGCCCAGACTCTACCCGCCAGATCCTCCTGACACAGAAAGGTGACTCCCGGGAGGAGTTTTTGCAGCCGCTCTCCCATCTGTATACTGATCATCCTGCCATCATATGCCACACGCTCCCCTGCCTGCATATGCTCCTTCATCCAGTCTTCCATATTGGGAACGCCAGGGAGGCCCATCTTAAATACCGTGATTCCACTGCCAGCCGTCTGCTGTTCCGCCTGAATATGATATCGGCCATCCACCCACAAGAATGCTTCTTCCTTATCGACCAACAATGTTCCCGCGGAACCTGTGAAGTGGCTGAAATAAGCTCTGGCACGCCAATACGCCGCTACATACTCACTCTGATGCGCATCCTGACTCGGAATTAAATAATAATCCGCGCCCACTGCCGCCATCTGCTGCCGCAGGGCGGTTAGTTTCTCTATCGTATCCATCCTTGTCTCCTCCTATCCGATCAAACGGTCAAGCCAAGATCGTTCTCTCGCGTTTTCCATATACTTTTGTTTTTCTTCTTCCGCTAGCGTTCCTTTTTCCGCTGCCAGAAGAAGATTCAACGCCTTGCGCGCCGCTTCCAATTGTCCCTTCCGCGGCTCCTGTGTCATCAACTTACGCTGCAGGGCATCTCCTGCTAAATTCAGCGTTGATTTCACCACGGGACACTTTTCTATCGGCATCTGAAACACCTCATAAGCGATTCCCATGGTCAGAAGCTGCTGGAATAAACCGTGACCCAAAGGCAGCAATCCTACTGTCATCCCCGCCGCCGTCACATAGACCACATAATTGGTTCCGCAGCGTCTTGAGATCCGGGACGCGCGTTCTGCTTCTTCTTCCGTAATCTCTTCCTGTTTCAAGGTATACGCATTGATGACTTTATGCTCTGCTCCATGAAAAAGACGCACATCATTTCCCAATCCAAAGATCTTGTAGAACATCACGGCAGTAAAGCCATATTGCGCGAAAACCATTCCGTATCCCAGCTTCCGTCTCTTAGAGTGCTTAGGACACCGCATAAGCCGTTCTCCCGCAATTCCCACCACAGACATCGCCAACGCGACTTTCATACCCGTATTGCGCCATAGACTGTAAAGTCCCCGCAGCAACGGTGTGTTTTTCAGCGAGTCCCCTGCTTCCGTAACGGATTGCGTTCGCAAGCTATACGTATACTCTCCTGATTTGCATTGGTACTTCACAGTCACCGCGTATTTCTCTCCGTACAGCGTCATGCCATCCTTACGAGAACTTCCTGATATCTTCATTCTGATTCCTTTCTGCCCTATTATCTGAGTTCCGGCACCACCGTGGGCGGAACCTCTCCCCGCAGACACGCCACAATGTTGTCCGCCGCCAGCATGGCCATCTTATCCCGCACTTCCTGTGTCGCCGTGCCAATATGAGGCACATGCACCACATTATCCAATTGTAACAACGGATTATCCGCCGGCGTAGGCTCTTCCTCAAAAACATCCAACCCCGCAGCATAAATGCGTCCCTCTGCCAATGCCCGCGTAAGCGCCGCCTCATCCACCACCGGGCCGCGCGCCACGTTCACCAGGATCCCCGTGGGTTTCATGAGATTGATCTCCGCTTCTCCCACCATTCCTCTCGTCTCTTCTGTCAAGGGCGTGACAATAACAACAAAATCAGCCTGTTCCATGAGTTCCTCTTTTGAAACATAGACCGCACCGTACTTTTGCTCCGCCTCCGCGTTCGTGTGCCGGTTATGATAGATCACTTTCATACCCATTCCTGATACGGCCCTGCGGGCAATCGCCTGTCCGATACGGCCCATTCCCAGGATCCCCAGCGTCTTACCGCTCACCTCCAGGCCAAAGAATGCCTTGCCCTCGGAACCGTTCCAGCAGCCTTCCCGCATGTACCGATCCAGCTCGCACACACGTCTGGCCGCGGCAATCATAAGCGCAATCGCAAGATCCGCCACGGAATCATTCAAAACTCCGGGGGTATGCGCTCCCAATACGCCATGCGAGCGCATCGCCTCCAGATCAAAATTATTATATCCTACAGAAGCCAATGCCACCATTTTCAGTTTCGGCGCCGCTGCAAGCAGTTCTTCATCTACTCGCAAGCTGCCGCTCCCATGAATCGCATCCGCATCCGCTACCACGGACAACAACGTTTTACGGTCGAAAACTTCCTGAATCTCTGCTTGCGAACGCAGCCTCTCTTTGACTTCTTCCGATACCTCATGCGTAATGATGACTTTATGCATTCCGTTACCCCCTTATTGTTATATTTTACAGAACTATTCTGACACACTCCGTCCTACTTGTCAAGTCCGTCTTCTTCCTGCATTTCCTCTCCCGGCAGTTCCAACGTACTGACTCTTTCCAGCCTCTTTTGGATCATATCGGATCGTTTTTTCATGTCTTCTGTGGATCGTACTGCCAGATCCAGATTGCGCTGCGTCTTATCAATCAATTCTCCAAACTTGCTATATTGTCCCCGGATATTCTGCAGCACTTTCAATACCTCTTTCGTATTGCGGCTCACTGTCAAAAACTTAAATCCTATTGCCAAGCTATTGAGCAATGCGCTGACGGTTGTCGGTCCGGAAATCACTACTTTATAGACCTGTTGACAGTATTCCGCCAGTCCCGGAATCCGCAGCACTTCGGAATACAGACCTTCCGCAGGAAGAAACATGATCGCGAAATCCGTCGTAACCGGCGGGTCAATATACTTTTCAATCTCCCGCGCCTCCGCCTTAATCCGTCCCTCCAACTCTTTCACGGCCGCATCCATCGCCTTACGATCCGCCTGGACGGCCGCCTCCTGGATCTTATCATACAAATCCGCCGGAAATTTACTGTCGATGGGCAAATAGATAAAACGCTCTCCTTCTGTTTTATCTGGAATTTTCAACGCAAATTCTACCCGTTGTCCGCTATTTTTCTTGATCTCCACATTCTTATCATATAACGATTCTGGAAAAATATTGGAAAGGATCTGTTCCAGCTGCATCTCACCCCAGGTTCCCCTTGTCTTCACATTTGACAAGGTACGATTCAAATTCTCCACGCCATTCGTCAGGGTTTGCAGTTCCCCCACTGTCTTATATAACTGTCCCAACTGCGTTCCGATTTTCTCGAAGCTGGAGTCCAAACGTTCATTCAAAGACTTATCCAGTTTCTCAGTAATCTCCCCATGGATTTGCTTGAGTTTCTCATCATTGACCTTTGTCATCGTTTGAATCGAAGACACTAACTCGCGAAGAATCTTTTCCTGCGCTTCGTGATTCTGTTCCAGAAGCGCTTTTTCTAACTCCCGCAAAATCTGCGTCTGCGTATTCATACGCCCCTCTAAATTCTGTTCCAATTGATTTTGAAACATCGAGAACTTCTTATCACTCTCCATCCGCAGGCTCTGCAGTGATTGTTCTGTCGCCTGCGACTGGCGCATTTGCTGCTCTTGCAAATCCTTGGCAAGAGACAGCCGCAGCTTCTGTAAGCCTGATTCATCTCGCCGAAACACTAAAACTAGAAGCAGTATGACAGATAACACCGCTGCCCCTAAAATCGTCCATTCCATCTCGCATCCCCTCCCCTTTTTTTATCTACTATATAGAATACATATTCGCCTTTTGTTTGTCAAGAGTCAACATACCCTCTCAAAAAGAGTTATTTCTACAAGATCCGTCCCCAGAGCATTCCGTCTTTACAATTCGTATTTTTTGTGGTATCATAAGATATACGAAAGGGGCGATTCTATGGCCAAACTCTCATCTCACATTGCACATATCATTTCTTCATTCTATCATACGCTGCTCAAACTTCATGCCATCCCCGACTTCTGTCTCTCCCGCAAGAAAACGGGGAAGGTGTATTTATACAAGCAAGAGTCTACTCGTAATGGCCGAAAGCAGACGAAAATCAAGGCCTCCAAAGAAGCGCACTATCTTGAGTTATACTCAGAGCGTCAGAAACTGAAGGCGCGTCTGAAAGAGCTCAAAGCGCAATATAAAAAGTTATCCTTCAAGGATCGCCGCGATGTCCGCTACGCCCTTGCCTGTTTTCAGCATGCACTGGAGGCTGGCGTCGGGAAAATTGTTGAGAAAAATACGTATCTCGATGGCACGACTCGCGATTCCAAAAGCGAGATCATCCTTTCCCTTCTATTTGATCTGCTAGGCATAAAATATACGCATAATTATTCCATTTATGCACAGGGACGTACCTATTTAGTTGACTTCTATTTTCCAGACTCACAGGATTTTCACGAACATATGGGCATGCTGGATGATGAACAGTACGCCCAGAATCAGAAACGCAAGCTAGAAGACTACGCCGCAGAGGGGATTCAGGAAAAGAAGAATCTTCTCATCACGAAGGAGCATTTCACGACGGATTCTCATGATCCCGAAAAGAAGCGCGCCTGCATCGACCTGCGCGAGATTGTTCTGCAACTGATTTCCTTCGGGAAGATCGCACCACAGAAAGCGTTTCACCTTCTCTTTCCTGACAAACCTATCCCGAAAATTTAAAAGGCGCCATGTCGGACGTCTTTTTGTTGTGCCTGAAAATGAGGGATTTTGCGTACAAATCTTCTATTTTGTACGCGGATGGGAAAATGGAGTCTTTTAGTTGCGTATAAAATGTGATGTGGGGACGGAGACGCCCTTCATTTTATACGCAAAAATGAGATTCTGCGGAATGCCTTTTTGTGGATCTGCGTATAATCAGTTCTAAAAGGAATGGATTTATACGTAGCCCCGCAATTCTAAAGCACATCTCCACAGGATTGCGTATAAAACATGATGTGGGGGACGGAGAC
>CALBGL010000088.1 GCA_937892735.1 uncultured Clostridia bacterium
GCTCACCATCTTCAGTCCCCGCAGCAACAGCTGCAGCAGTTCTTTCGAGTCTTGTCCTTCTACAGCCAATTCTCTGGCGGTCTCTACCATCCAGGACGCCCAGGCCAATACCTGTATATCCTGGCGCAGATTATAGAAACTCTCTATCACCGAAGATTCCCGAAGATACCAGAATCCTCGGCTCTCCTCCAGCATCATGTCACAGTAATAAAATAACTGTGCCTGGGACGCCAGCCGCGCTCCCGGCTTCTTGGCTCCCTTGGCGATCACGGATAGTCTTCCTTTATCCTCGCATAGAATCGCCAGCCGCTTGTCCTGCTCGCCTATGGGTGTCTCCCCCACGATGATTCCCCTGGTCTTGATCGTTCTTCCCATACATCCGCTCCTTTTGCCATACTTCTTGGTACGCCCGATATTGCATATACGTTTCCGGATTTCCAGACGCGATAAAAAGATTCCAAAATATATGTTCCAACATATTCTAAGCCTCCCTTATACCCGATCCTCCGGCGTGGTTTCCCTCGCCTCCTTAGTGTGACCCGGTACTTCGGAGATATACTGGTGAAAAATTACCATCCCATCCTTATCGGCTGTAATTGGTCACATACATCTCGCTGTCTCTCCAGTTTTCCTTGACCTTGACCCAAAGCTTCAGGTTCGTCTGCACGCCCATAAATCGTTCGATCTCTCTTCTGGCCTGGGAACCGATTTCCTTGATCGTACGTCCCTGCTTCCCCAGAATAATAGGCTTATGCGACGCCTTTTCGCAGACAATAGTCGCATGCACGTCGATCAGATTCCGATCGGTTCGCTCCGTAAACTGATCGATCATCACCGCGATTCCATGCGGAATTTCCTTGTCCAAAACATAGAGCGCCTTCTCTCGAATAAATTCTGCGATCAGGAATCGTTCCGGCTGATCCGTCACCATATCTTTCGGAAAATAGGCCGGCCCCTCTGGCAGATACTGATAGACGACCCGGATCAGCTCATCCACATTGGTACCATTATATGCGCTGATTGGCACGATTTCCGCAACGGAAAAAAGTTCTCCATAACTGCGGGCTGTTTGTACTGTCTTCTCCGGCGATACGCTGTCAATCTTATTGATCACAAGAACCACCGGAACCCGCGTCTTCTGCGCTCTTTGAAGAATTTCCTGATCTTCCTGTCTGGGCGTTCCCGGTTCAATCAAAACCAGTAATAGATCGATACCCGATAAAGATTCCTCTACTTCCTTCATCATTCTACTTCCCAATACATGATTGGGTTTATGGATGCCCGGCGTATCAATAAATACTGCCTGCCCCTGCTCTCTATTATAAATGCATTGAATCCGGTTTCGGGTGGTCTGGGGTTTGTTCGATGTAATCGTCAGCTTCTCCCCCATAATTTGGTTCAATAGTGTGGACTTTCCTACATTAGGGCGCCCAATCACAGAAATAAATCCTGATTTCATTTTATAATACCTCAAAAATATCGTCAAAGACGTTTTTCTCTCTTGTTATCATTTCTTTGCTTCCTACAACACAGATACTACTGTGGCATAACGCCTCTTGGACCACATCGGCCAACCTCTGAATCGATTGTACTGTGGTTTCGAGCACTTCCTCGCGTACCTTCTGCACCATGGCCTGTGTCTGTCCCGTTCGTGAACGCGAGATTCCGGTATGAATTCGCAGCGCAGGTGTCAACGGTATATCCATACCGCCAATCGTACCTATAATAAATTTTTCCAAATCCTTTTCTCCGCAGTGGAAATTCTTCAAGTAATTCACTATACCCTGATACGCGTGCAGCGTCGTACTCAGATTGGGATCTCGATATGATGCAAAATACAGGCTGCCCTGTCTTGTAAACCCGGCAAAAGCACCGTATGCCCCTCCCTGCACCCGCAATCGGTTCCAAAGATAATCCAAGCCTAAAATCTGCCTGGTCACTAACATACTTCCCGTATACGGCGCTTGGAACATCCCTGCCTGTACCACATACTGTACTTGTCCAGGTGTAATGATCCCTTCTTTATGAGGCACCGGACAAAACATCGGCGAATCCTTCTCATAGGCTGTCTGCTCTGCCGGGAATCCCCGATACAAATCTTCCATGCATTGAACCAGTGCCGAACGATTCTGGACTGTGCTGCCGCCCGCCAATTCCATGCCTCTTTGCAGGAACACTCGGTCTCTGACCTCATTCAAGCTGACAATCAATTCTTCTTTCCGTTCCTCAAAATGATGCAGCAGTTCTTTAATAAACAGGAAATAATCTATGCCGCTCAGATACTGCCCTGCCCATGCCGCCTTCGAGAATCCCGCCATGGCTCGCTGCAAGGCAATCGCGTGTCCTGCTTCATCCATTTCAGATTCCATCTGTGAATATTCCTCATCCAGAATCTCGCGCAGTCGTTTCTCATCATCCAGTTTTGTAGTCCTCAAAATCTCCAGAATGAGACTCGCCATCGCCTTCGATTCGGATACCAGACTTTTGACATCTACCTGCATTTCCACCCGAAAACTATGATCCATGCGTTCCAGGACGTTGACACCCACGCTCATACCGCCCGTACGAATATGAATCTCACTGCTCAGGTCTTCATATGTAAAATGTTCCGTGTTCATACGCCCCAATACGGTCGCCAGAATAGACGCGTACGGGTATAATCGGAGCGGAAGCTCCGATAGATCCCAATATGCTTTCAGATAGAGAATCTGACTGCAGGAGGCCGGCACAAACCAACAAGGAATCTGGCCCAATCGAAAGAATTCTGTCTCTATAGGCTCTGCCTCTCGTTTTATATCGCCCAGGGAAAGATGCGGAACCGTTCTTTTGGCTTCTTCTTCATCTTCTGCCTCCTGATACGCCAGAAGTTCCTGTGTTTGCTGGACCAGATGATGTTTCTCCTCTTCGGACAGACTTTCTTTATAGCACGCTAATTTCTGCTGCAATATCTGATCCTGCCGCGAACTCAGGTCTGCCTGCGGATACAGTATCACCGAAAGTCCGTACGTATTATGCAGTAAGTATTTACGGATCAACCTCTCGAACAGTCCCTGTTCCGCCTCTTTCCGAATCTGACCCATGATCTCATCATATCGAAGATACAGAAAAGGATCTGCTCCATATAACCAGGAATTCATCACATATTGGGAATAAATCACAAGTCCGGCAGGAGTCGTCCCATATTCGCCCTCTCGCAAATGAAACTCCAATCGGTTGATAGCAGACAGCTTTTGACGTTCGCGAAAGCCTTCCTCCGCTAAAGAGGCCAATGTATCAAAAATCACACGCTGAAATTCCTCTTCACGCCGTACATCCACCCCTTTGGCAACAATACTGAAATCGCCCTGAAAGGCCCTAGTCGTAGTATCACCATAGATATCCTTGCCCAGTCCGGCCTTTTGCAGCGCTCGTTTCAGCGGTGCCCCCTGCGCTTCTAACAACATATATTCCAGGAGATCCAAGCCAAAACAGTCCACCGCATTCTCTGGTTCAATACCAAATGTGTATGACAGAAATCCTTCTTCTGTCTCATGATCCTGAGACACGGAAAATGGCGCATTCACTCTACGGGACATTGAGAACGGCTTCTGACGAGGCAGTAAATTCTCTACCGTATACCCCTCCTTCGCCGTATACTCACACAGATACGCCCGATCCATCCACTGCAGCACTTCTTCCATGGGCATATCCCCATACAAATAAATATAACTGTTGGATGGATGATAATATTGGCGATAAAAACGCAGAAATCCTTCCTGATCCAGCTGTGGAATCGCTTCCGGCACACCGCCGGATTCAAACCGATACGGGGTATCCGGATACAGCCCTCTACCGATCTCCAGGTCCAGCACGCTCTCCGGCGCGGAAAAAGCCCCTTTCATCTCATTATATACGACGCCTTTGATGTGCATTTCTTCTTCTGGATCCGTGAGTTCATAATGCCAGCCTTCCTGCATCAGGATCCTCGGATCGTGCAAAATATTCGGATGAAAGACTGCATCAAAGTATACATCCATCAAATGATACAGATCCTGTAGATTCTGACTCGCCACCGGATACATCGTCTTATCTGAAAACGTCATCGCATTCAAGAACGTATTGACCGAGCCCTTGGCCAGTTCCATAAAAGGATCTTTCAGCGGAAACTTCTCAGAACCACAAAATACGCTATGCTCCAAAATATGTGGAGTTCCTGTATCATCACAGGGCGGTGTGCAAAAGCTGATCGCGAACACCTTATTGGCATCCTGCGGATTCTCAATGCAGCAAATCTTCGCTCCGCTTCTCTCATGAACGAGCTCCGTCCCCCACGCGCCCAATTCTTTCAGTTCCGTGTTCTGAATCTGTCGATACCCCTTTACCTCTTTCATGTCCTGTCTCCTCCATCACTAACGATCTAACATCTTTGTCAATGCCTCTCCTGTTATCGGAACCACTTCCGACTGTCCGCATTGCGTCATTCTTTCATACAGACGCGCCTCAAATGCCTCTTCACTGACCATCCTATCTTCTATCCAAAATTCTTCACTATCCCGTTCCCGCTTCAAAGTCTCGGTGATTTCCCATCCCTTTGCGGTGAGCGTCCACCACACATATCTTTCCTGACTTTGCGTAATCTCTCCAAAAAGAAAACTGCCGCTTTCCGCTGCGGCCCCAAAGTAGGTCAATTCCAGGGCCTCCGCAGGAATCTCGATTTCTATCCACTGATGCTGTAATGCCGACCATCGAAAAACTCTCGGCTTTGATGCTTCCAAAACCATCAGCCAGGGGATCTCTGTCTGAGAAGATAATAAACAGCATTTCGTCAGCTCCGACCAATGATTTCCTAATAACAGGCATTTGCAAGCCCATTTCCATTCTGTAAGAGGGTACTGGTTTCTGACACGCTCCCGTTCCTGGACATCTGAAATCTCCTGCAGTGCCTGCTCGTATGCATCCCATATCAGGCTCCCGGCCTCCGCATCTTCCATTTCCTCATAGGCTTGATATAATGCGGCCACTCTTTCCCGCTTAGAAACGGCTTCCTGTATAGCTAACGCAGCCCTCTTTTCTTCCTCTTTCTCACTGCACTCCTGAAGCAGCGCCTGTGCTTTTCTATAATATTCAGACTGCGTATTCTGAATCATCTCCGCGCTTTCCCGCGCTAAAACATACTGCCCTTCCTCATACCAGGTATAGGCTTCACTATATAATTTTGCAGCCTGAAACTCTGCGTCCAGGTTTTCTTTCTCCTGTACCCAAGCCTCTGCCTCCTCCTCAAGCACTCCACAAACCTGCAAAAACTGGATTCTCTTTGTCATCTCTTCTTCGCTGATCTCGCCCTGCCGGTAACTCTGCAAGGAAGATTGAATCCATGCTCTCAAGGTCTCTTCCATCTCAGACTGCTCCTGCGCATCTCCTAATTCCCAAGCACTTCTCAAAAGCGCCGCATGCGTCGAGCTGGGATCCGCCAGCAATTCTTCCACTGCCAGAATCGTATCCTCCAACTCTTCTTTCTGAAGTTGATTTGAATACAAAACTCCAAAAATCAGCCCCAAAATCAAAAGTCCCCCCAGAGAACCTATGATTTTTTTGAGGATATTCCCAGTATACCTGTGGTTTTGTAAAATGTCAAGACGCATCCTGTCCACCCCTTCTTTATCTTACTTTCACAGACAGTGTGCCTCATTTTACGAATTTTATCATAATCTCTCTGATTTCCGAAAGCGCAGACCTCTCATCATTGCCTCATTTCCTCGTGTAAATTTTACATTTCGTGATGAGAATTTCCAAGGGCTCATTACGGGGGGTCTCATCATTGCCCCATTTCCTCGTGTAAATTTTACATTTCGTGATGAGAAATCCCAAGGGCTCATTACGGGTGTCTCATCATTGCCCCATTTTCTCGTGTAAATTTTACATTTCGTGATGAGAATTTCCAAGGGCTCATTACGGGGAGTCTCATCATTGCCCCATTTTCTCGTGTAAATTTTACATTTCGTGATGTGAAATCCCAGGGGCCTCATTGTGCGTAAAGACCCGGAATAACACTGAAATAACATATAAAAAGAGGCTGTATTTCACAGCCCCTTTCTGAATGAAATCAACCCACTCTTTGCGCTAACATTTTCCAAGTTGCTTGTCCTACAATACCATCCGCAACTAAACCCGCATCTGTCTGGAAGTTGATGACACTCTGTCTCGTGTTGTATCCAAACTGTCCATCCACTGTACCACAGTCATAGCCTATCTGATTCAGCCAAGTCTGAAGCTGACGAATATAGGATACCTGTGTAGAACCTTGATAAAGTTCCGGAAAACTTGACACATCTGTCGTATTTCCCGTGTCCGAAGGTTCACTGGATTCGGAAGAATCTGTCACCCCTTCATACAGCGCTTTCCAGGTTGCCTGGCCTACAATGCCGTCAGCTACCAGCCCCTTCGCGTTCTGGAAGGCAATGACCGCGTCCCGCGTGCCATAGCCGAAAATACCATCTACGGCGCCTGCATCATATCCTAATGCATTCAAGCGCTCCTGCAGTCTCCGAATATAAGTAGCCTGCGATGAACCCACATAGATCTCCGGGAATCCGGATACATCCACAGACTCTCCGGGATCGGTCGGCTTCTCGGGCTCCTCAGGCTCTTCCGGCTCAGATGGCTCTGTCACACCTTCATACAACGCTTTCCAGGTTGCCTGACCTACAATACCATCAGCTACCAATCCCTTCGCGCTCTGGAAGGCAATGACCGCGTTCCGCGTGCCTGCTCCAAAGATGCCATCCACGCTTCCTGCATTATATCCCAATGCATTCAAACGTTCCTGCAGTCTCCGGACATATGCCGTCTGCTGAGATCCCTGATAGATCTCCGGAAATCTGGATACATCCACAGACTCTCCGGGATCGGTCGGCTCCTCGGGCTCTGAAGGTTCAGAGGGTTCCTCTGGCGTATCCGGCTCCTCCGGATCCGAAGGTTCTGTCACGCCTTCATACAACGCTTTCCACGTAGCCTGACCTACAATGCCGTCGGCCACCAGTCCCTTCGCGCTCTGGAAGGCAATGACCGCGTTTCGTGTACCATCTCCAAAGATGCCGTCCACGCTTCCCACATCATATCCTAATGCATTCAGACGCTCCTGCAGTCGAATCACATATTCTTTCTGCTGTGTGCCCGCATAAATCTCAGGGAACCCAGATACATCTACCGGCTCCTCAGGCTTCTCCGGTTCTTCGGGGTCTGTTGGTTCCTCAGGCTCTTCCGGTGTCTCAGGCTCTTCCGGTTCAGATGGCTCTGTCACACCCTCATACAGCGCTTTCCAGGTTGCCTGACCTACAATGCCGTCGGCCACCAGTCCCTTCGCGCTCTGGAAGGCAATGACCGCGTTTCGTGTACCATCTCCAAAGATGCCGTCCACGCTTCCCACATCATATCCTAATGCATTCAGACGCTCCTGCAGTCGAATCACATATTCTTTCTGCTGTGTGCCCGCATAAATCTCGGGGAACCCAGATACATCTACCGGCGTCTCAGGCTTCTCAGGTTCCTCGGGATCCGTCGGTGTCTCCGGCTCTTCCGGCGTGTTATCAACCACCTGATATCCATTTTCTGTATACAGGGCATGCCAAGTAGGACGATCCACTGTACCATTCACAGTGAGTCCCTGATCCTGCTGGAAGCTCTGCACTGCCGCTGTCATCGATGCATCATAGACACCCGGTTCGCCCACGGTATATCCTAGCGTCATTAAAAGATCCTGTGCCGTTGTCACCAGATCTCCGGACGCGCCCTCTGCTAGAGTCTCAATATCCGTAATATCTACTTCTTTTGAGCCCTCTTCCATCGCCTGCAGCAACGCACTCCAAGTGCTTGCGCCCACGACGCCGTCCGCCGTTAGATTATGATCCTCTTGGAATGCGACAACCGCAGCATGCGTACCCCAGCCGAAGACACCGTCCACAGCGCCACAATTATATCCCAGCTCATTCAGCCAAGACTGTAGCTTCGAGACAGCAGATCCCTCTGAATTCCAGCTCAATACCGGATACGGATCTCCGCCATCATTCGCGCCAAAGTCACCTGTGGCTCCCTCTACCTTCTCTACATGAATCGTATAGGTTCTTGTATCTCCATTAGAAGCCGTCACAGTCAGACTAATCGTACCACCATTTTCTGGTACTGTCACAGTACCTGTACCGGACACTACGGCCGATGAATCATTCGTCCATCCCTCGATATTCACTGTCGTCACAGATGGATCAATCTGCAGAATATACTCTGTAGTAAAGGCATAGAAACCTTCCGCACTGCGGCCATTTACAGAGATTCCATCCAGAAGATCATTTCCATTTTCTGCATTCGTAGGTCTGGAAACAGCCTGCTCCGGCATATTCTCATATATGGGAATCTTGAAGACCAATGCCGCGTTCAGCATATCCTCCGTATAGGCCGCCTTAAAGGCTACCGCTTCTGCAGAAGGCGCCTGTACGCTTGTCATATACTGATGGCTATAGTATCCGTCTCCACCATCTACCACATCAAACTTATGTAGATACATCGTATCCTGACCATACTGAATATAATCCTCCGCCAGGAATAATGCACCACCCTGCAACGCCTTCAACTGATCATCCCAGGGTCTCAGATAGCTGCCGCTGGAGGCCGCGTAACGAAATCCATTTGTGATCGGTCCATAGCCATTTGCCGTATAGGCTCCGATATTGAAGAAATTATAGATTCCTTCATAGCCCGCGTATGTACCGCTGGATAAGGGCGATCCGGAACTTCCCTGTTCCATCAGTACCCGTGATGCGATATAAAATGGACTGACGCCGCTATACTCAGCCGCTTCCATAATGGCTTCCGCAAAAGTATAGGTGTTTCCATCATATGCTGTAAACACGCGATCCTCCATAAAGGAGCCCTCGATAATGCTCTCTACGCCCTCAATCGCATGCGCGTCTGGATTGTACGACAATTCTTCAAACTGAAAAATCGAAGTACTATCCAAAAAGTTTCTCGGATCCATGAAATAGGCAATCACATCCGTAGACGCACAAACCCAAGACTCTCCATCATATCCTGTCCATGATTTAGTCACCGGATTGTATGCGCCTTCTTCATACGATTTCCATGAGTCCGCCACGGTATAATACACTAAATTCCGTCCCAAGACGCTTTCTTCAGCAATCACCGTGTTCCAATCCAGCCCGGTATGCTGCGCCACAAAAATCCAATTTGGATATTGCTCATGCAGCCGCCGTAACCTTGTTCGATAGCTCTCCGGAAATCCCTGCTCTTCCAAGTAGGCTTCAAACTCCATATCGGTCGGTGTGTCGATCCCCTCATCTCCCTCGATGTAGATGTACTCCGAGTGCACATATCCTGTTACGCCGGAATCCGATGTGACCTGATACCAGGTTACCCTCTCTGAATCCGACTCCATCCCCAGAACAGTGACCCATTCATCGGGTTCCAACCTTCCTACCACAGAGTAATTCACCCCTGGACCGCTTCGGACATTCAGATAGCTATCGTAGCTGACAGATACGATTCCCCGCGTTGCTCCATTCTCCTCCGCCATAAGGCCAGGAGTGAGAGAAACCAGCATGAGCACCGCCAAAATAATCGCCGTCAGACTTCGAAATCGTCTCTTTCTCAAGCTATTGATACCTCCTTATCGGTATATCACCTCCACATCCTATCATTTCTATAAGATTTTGTCAACTAAAATATCAGACTTTCGTAAAACTTGTCACCTTTTTGTAATATATGACGAGGGAAGTATTATGCATTCAATAAAGTCCAAAGAATATCTGCTGCGATAGATGAAGCATATACCTGTCCCCCGGCCTGCTCCACCAATACCGTGATGACAATGGGAGACCCTTCCTCAGGCTCTGCAAAACCTGTAAACCAGGAATGGTCAACACCTGTCGCATTTTCTGCGGTCCCTGTTTTTCCATATACCGGAACACCAATTCCTGACAGATTGGAAGCGGTTCCATAAGAAGTCACACCGGCCATCAGTTCCTTCAAAAAGGAAGCCTCTTCCACTGTCATCAACTGAGAAGACGAATCCGGCAGAAATTGCTTCTTGACCTCTCCCTCCGCATTGACAACAGAGTCCACCAGATAGGCATCGTATACCTTTCCCTCATTCGCTATCGCGGCCGTAATCTGATTCATGAACAAAGGCGTTACCACAGTTTCTCCCTGTCCGATGGCCGTCGCAGCCAGCTCCTCTGCATCACTGGAAAGATCCAGTCCGTATTCCGAAACGCTGGTTGGCAACTGGAAGTCTATTTTTTTTCCGAATCTCAGAGAATCCATCGTTCGTATCATCTGCTGCGCGCCGATTGTATTCCCCAATGTACCAAAAAACGTGTTGCACGAATAGGCAAATGCATCCCCCAATCCTACGGTTCCATGTACGGTTCCACCAATACATGGGAGGGAATGTCCATTAAAATATGCTGTGCCTTCGCAGGTATACATAAAGTCTGGATCATACTGAGCCGATCGCAGCCAAGCGAGACTCGTGATGATCTTAAATGTGGATCCCGGCGGATATTGTCCCTGCGTCGCCCGATTAAAGAAGGGATCGTTTTCATCCTCCGCGTAACTATCCCAATTCGCAATCACATCATTCGGGTCGTAAGCCGGTTTAGAAACAAGCACCAATACTTTGCCCGAATCGGCTTCCGTGATGATGACAGCCCCGTTATAATCTCCCAGACGATCATACGCGTACTGAGAAATATCTGCGTCAATTGTCGTTATCACATCACACCCCGGAATGGTCTGATCCAAAATCCAATAATTCAACAGATCCTCTATTGAACCGGCAGATAGCAGATAGGAATTCATTTCCAGCTCTAATCCGCTTTTGGACTGAGAAGAATACCCTGTTACCAGTCCCAAAGCGCTGCCATACGGATACACACGACTATAGCTTCCATCTTCATTCTGTACTTGCTGCGCCATGTACTGCCCATCCTGATCTAGGATGGATCCTCGAATATATCTGGATTCGAGTACGGATAGTCTAGGATTATACGCATTGGTACCGATCATCATGCTATCCAGCACAATCGTTTTTAGAATCCATATGGCCAGTACGATATATAAAACAATAAAACACCCTTTTAAGACTTTTTCTGATTTCTTATATCGAGAGGTATAGATTTTAGGTATATCCTCAGTTCCAGGGCTCATCGAATCGGAACGGGCGGGCAATGGTCTCTCGCCGGGTTTCTTCCTGTCTTCTCTTCTCCTCATACTCTCTCACCTTTCTTTCTGTCTGGCTCCGGCTGCGGAACAGCTCCTGCACAATCCCCATAATCACAAACATAGACAGCATGGAAGTCCCTCCATAACTGACAAAAGGCAGTGTAACTCCCGTCAGAGGAATCATCTTGATCACGCCGCCGATAATCAGAATGGTCTGAATCCCCGTGATAATACTGCATGCCATAGCAATATTGCGCCGCAACCTATTCTCATACCGACTGACCAGATTAAACATCAACAATGCCATTAACAGATAAATCGCGACCATCAATGCGCCAAATATACTACCGAACTCCTCGCAGATCGCGGCAAAGATCATATCTGTCCATCCTTCTGGAATATAATATGGCATTCCCTGGTACAGCCCCGTCCCCAAGAACTTTCCTCCTACAATCGCGAACAGCGACTGGGCAATCTGATAGCCGCCATCATCTATATCGGTCCATGGATCCAACCAAATATCAACGCGAGTCTTCACATGTCCCACAAAGAAATAAGCCGCGACACCGCATACCAACACGCCTACGACACCACCGATCAGAATCCATTCCCTCTGCGTATAATCATATGTCATCAATAGAAACATACTGCAGAAAATCAGAATCATACCCAGATCATTCTGCACCAGCAGAATCAGCGCCAGTGCGCCTACAATCCCTCCACCAATCAGAATCGAACTGATCTTATGCTTTCGAATATACAAAGAAGACAGCAGAAATACTAGGATCGGTTTAATCAGCTCGGAAGGCTGAAACGTGATGCCATGAATATATACCCAGTTCAAGGAACCATTTTCCGGTGATGGGAAAATGAAAGGAAGTACCGCTAACACCAAGGCCCCGCCAGCCCATAGCCACCACGGAATTTTATAAACCCAGCGGCATCGGAGAATGTACATCACCACATTGATCGCCACTACCGATACCACGATCCACCAAATCTGACGAATACAATTATCTGGACGTAGCCGCCAAAGCATGACGATTCCAATACTCAGGAGAAACGTGATACTGTTTGTCAAAATCTTATTAGTCCCCCGGTGCATCTTACTCATCGTGAAGTTCAATACGATGAGTGCAATCCAGGCAATGCCGAACATTCTCACAAACTCTAAAGTACGTCCTCCGCCCAACTCATGGAAGAAGATCAACGCGCCGGACTGCAGATTAAACAGGATAATCACCACACGTTGATATGCGCAGAAGTCTCCGAATGCTCTCCGCGTGATCTTTTTATTCAGCACAGCATACAATCCGCTGATGGCAAACACAATCATCAGCAGTACATTCACGTATTTCGATATTTCGGTAAAAAACTCCAGCATCATTCCACCCCCTTCTCATAGTGTCCCAGTGTAAAACTTTCGGGCGCATCCTCCTCTCTGGCAGGAATGCCCTGTCCTAATGCTCTTCGATAGAGATCTGCCACAGCGGCCGTTCGCATGCCATCCTCTTCCGCAAAATACATACGCAGATTTTTCCCTGGCAGCTCCTGCAGCCAGGCTGGCTTATGCGCCAGCCAGATCGGTCGATTCAAATATAATACCGTATAACAATCCTGACAGTGCCTCTCCAGAGGCCATGCTTCTCCCATACGGTCTACCAAGGCCAATGGTTCCAACGCTTTCTTCCCGCAGTATCCCGCTTCCTTCGCCGGACATTGCTCCGTCAACATGACGGGAATCCTCCCATACACCACACAGGCGCCCCTGTCATCATAGGATACGGCTCTTAATTCCTTCATGCCGAGCTCTACGGACCAGGTGAATCCCTGCATATGCCGCGTCCATTCTGCGCTGGATGCCTCATTCATCACCGGAATTCCAATGCCGCCTTCCACCGCTACGCCTGTAGATAACACCGGAAGAATCTCTCCCAGATGATGTACCAGGACTCTGCGAATACCCGCCTGTTTCCATGTCTCCAATTCTTCAAAAATCCTCTCTGAAGCCTTTGTCCTTGTGATATAGGGGAGGGCTAACGCGATCTCCGTCTGCGTCCCATACGTCTGCTGCCGATATCTTTCCAGTTCTTCCGGCCCAAAATATTCCTGGCGCAGATATACCCGTTCCACCTTACCAATGACCGCTTGAAGTTGTTCTGGCGTACTCACCACAGCCTCCAGCTGATGCTGGATTTCTTTGACATCCTGTCTGGGCGCCATCGTGATTTCTGCCGGAAGAGCATATCTCGGCAAGAACTGTGTTTCCAATTCTTCCGTCAGGCGCCGTCTCAACGCATTCAACGCTGACACCGGCAGAAAGATATCGGGATCCATCTTCACCTGCACATCCTCTGCTCGAAATACAGAATTTCCGGTTTTTCCCATCTGCCGCATGACTTCTTCCCGGGTAAGAGGCCGCGTCTTAGCCTCTCGAACCGTTTCCCCGAATACTTCGGCCGTATGATGTCCTGCCCATCCCTTCACCCAGGCCGGTTCCTCCTTACACAGGCGAATCGCCATCTGAATCGGCACATACCGTTTTTTCGTACGTTCGAGAATCTTTTTACCCAGGTTCTGGCTCACCAGCCACCGCACTTCGTCTCCCTTCTTTACCCCTTGTATAATAGGCAGAGAAAGCCTGTGCCCCGCCAGATCCCTTTCTTTTACAATCAAGGACGGATACGGCAGTTTATGCGTGCGTATTTCGAGGGTATCTCCCGGTTCCACATCCTGTGTCAAACGCAGCGTCATCTGCCGCCTCCTCACTTCCTGCACCTGTCCGGCTGCTATGCCGGAATGCTTCGGACTCTCCGCGCAGATCATCCCCTGTTTCTTCTCAAAAAAGTACCCCTTAGAAAAACCGCCACGGTTAAAAAGGAGTTCTAGCTCCTTCCATTCTTCTACGCTGGGCTTATAGTTTTCTCCCGTATTCTTGTAAAAATCCAGTGCGCGTCTATAAGCCGCGGTCACACCAGCCACATAGGCCGCTCCCTTAAGACGTCCTTCGATCTTCAGGGAGGATGCTCCGCTCTCCGATAATTCCCGAATGGCCGTAATGGTACAGATATCCTTCAGATTCAGATAATGACGCTTCTGCTCCTCCCCCAAAAGGCTGTACTGCAGCCGGCAGGGCTGCGCGCATCGGCCTCTGTTCCCGCTGCGACCGCCGATCATGGAACTCATCAGACACTGTCCCGAATAACTATAACACAGGGCGCCATGGATAAAGATCTCTGTCTCGATCTCCACCTCCTGATGAATCCTCCGTACTTCCGCAAGCGGCAGCTCCCTGGCTAAGACGACACGATGAAAGCCCTGTTCCTTCAGCCACCTGGCTCCCTCTATATTATGAACACTCATCTGTGTACTCGCGTGAATCTCCACCTCCGGGAACCGTCTGTGTACATAGGCGATGGCTCCCAGATCCTGCATAATCAGTCCCGTAATTCCCAATGGCACTACGCGATCTACAAATTGGCACAGCATATCCCATTCGCCCTGTTTGACCAGGGTATTCAGCGTGAGATAGGTCTTGACGCCGCGTGGCGCGCAATACCACACTGCCTCCTGGATCTCGTCATCCTCCAAGTTGGCAGCTCCCTGCCTGGCATTAAAAGCCTTTCCCCCAAAATAGACTGCGTCCGCGCCGGCATTGACCGCGTACTTCAATACTTCCAAGCTTCCCGCCGGGGAAAGCAACTCCGGCAAGGGCCTCATTCCTCGGTCATCCTCATCTGCTCGCCGGCTTCCGGCAAGGCCCTGTGAAAATACTGTAGACATTTGGGCGTTACCATCCTTCCTCTTGGTGTCCTCTGTATAAAGCCCTGCTGCATCAGGTACGGCTCACACACATCTTCTACGGTTCCTACATCTTCTCCGATAGAGGCGGCCAGCGTCTCCAACCCTACGGGACCGCCTCCAAAAGTATCCATCATCGCCATAAGAAGCCTGTGATCCATCGTATCCAGCCCATGCGGATCGACTCGGAGCGCATTTAACGCATGGCTTGCCGTCTCCTGCGTAATCTTGCCATCAAACATGACCTGCGCGAAATCCCTCGTCCGCTTGAGCAGGCGATTCGCCAATCGCGGCGTTCCCCGACTCCTTCTTGCGATCTCCATGGCGCCTTCTTCATCAATATCCACATCCAGCGTCCGTGCTGACCGCTCCACAATCTGCGCCAATTCTTCCACACTGTAAAACTCTAGGTGATTGACCAGCCCGAAACGATCTCGTAACGGCGCCGAAAGCATGCCCACTCGCGTAGTCGCCCCAACTAGCGTAAACTTCGGCAGCTCGATCCGCAGCGATTTTGCCGCCGGTCCCTTTCCAATCATGATATCAATAGCATAATCCTCCATCGCCGGATACAGGATCTCCTCCACCTGTCGATTCAGACGATGAATCTCGTCAATGAAAAGTACATCCCCTTCTGACAGATTATTGAGAATGGCTGCGATATCTCCTGGCCGTTCAATTGCCGGTCCTGTCGTCACTTTCATATGTACGCCCATTTCATAAGCAATGATTCCGGCCAGCGTAGTCTTTCCCAGGCCCGGAGGCCCATAAAATAAAATATGGTCCAGAGGCTCCTGGCGCTGCTTCGCCGCCTGAATAAAGACCTTCAGATTCCTCTTGATCTCTTCCTGCCCCATATACTCTTCAAATCGATGAGGGCGCAGACTTTTCTCACTCTCTTCTTCTTCCTTACGAACCGTCGCGTCGATAATCCTTTCCAGATTCTCCAGATCCATCTATTCTTCCTCTCCTCTATCAGAATGCCGCCAATTGACGAAGAGCCTCCTTCAACAACTGCTGCACTGTTTTCTTCTCATCATAAATCCTGCCCAGAGCCGCAGATGCCTCCACTCTGGTATATCCTAGCGAGGACAGCGCCTCCAACACTTCTGCTGCGTTCCCTGCTTTCTCGGTTTCTATTTGAATTTCCGGTATAAGAGGTACGTCCTCCTGTGGAACACTAACCTTATCTTTCAAATCCAACACGATTCTCTGCGCCGTCTTCGGTCCAATCCCCGAAACTTTTGTAAGGGCCTTATAATCACCGCCGGCGATCGCCAGAATCACCGTATTTTCCGAGAGCTGCGTCAGAATTGCCAGCGCGTATTTAGGACCTACTCCATTCACATTGATCAATTGCCGAAATAACTTCAGCGTACTCTTCTCCAAAAAGCCATACAGAATCTGCGCATCTTCCCGCACGCAGAAATGGGTATATAAAGTAATCGGATTTCCTATGCCCATGCGAACGAGCGCTTCTGTAATGGGTGTGAACACTCGATATCCGATGCCCCCCACGTCGATGACCACGCTGTCCTCTTCTATCTCTTTACATATACCGCTCACATAAGCGATCATTCCCCTACCTCCTCAAAAAAATATACCCCCTGTTCTGTGACCAGCCGTTCTAACCTCCGATCAAAGGGACCTAGAGGCCACCCTTCACTCCTCCGCTGACAGGCAAATCCGACTCCGATATAATGCGCCATTGGAAATCGCTCCATATATCTGTCATAAAAACCGCCGCCATATCCGATACGGTATCCTCTGTCGTCAAACCAAAGCCCCGGTGTCAGTATCCAGGTGTCTGCGTCAGGAATGCTCCCGGGACATGCCTCTGCTGGTTCCAGAATCCCATAACGACCCGGAAGAAGATCCTCCTTCCTTTGAATCTCGTAGAAATCCATCCGTCTCTTTTCCTGTGTACGAGGACAGCTCACGCTTTTTCCATCTCTCCAGAAGCGTTCCATCCAGGAGGCTGTCTGCGGTTCACTTCCCAGTGTGCAAAACAGGAAGATTTGTCTCACACACTGATACTCTCTGCATCCTAACAGAAATTCTAAAATTCTTTCAGAAGCCTGCGTTCGAAAAGATTCTGAGAGTCTATCCCGCAGGCTTCTTCCTTCTGCTCTAAGCAAGGACTTCTCTGCATCCATAAAAATACGTCCCCAGCTCTTCTCCCTCAAAGATACGCTCCAGCACATCCGGTTCTGCCGCATTTGCGATCATCATATCGATACCGGCCTCCGTCGCGATCTGCGCCGCCAGAATCTTTGTGATCATTCCGCCGGTTCCCACGCCGGAATGGGTGCTGCCTGCCATTCCCTCAATCTCTGCGGTGATCTGATGTACCTCTTTGATCTGCGTCGCTTCCGGATGCACCGTCGGATCCGCTGTATACAGTCCGTCAATATCAGAAAGCAAAATCAGAAGATCCGCCTGTACCAATGCCGCCACATACGCAGACAGCCTGTCATTATCTCCGAAACCAATCTCATCGGTAGCAATCGTGTCATTCTCATTTACGATAGGAATCACCCCATATTCCAATAATTGGGCAAATGTATTGATCGCATTTTCCCGTTGACAGGGATCATCCATCACATCTTTTGTCAGCAGAATCTGCGCGATGCTCTGTCGATACTCCAAAAAGAATTTTTCGTACAACTGCATCAGCGCTCCCTGGCCTACTGCCGCAGCCGCCTGTTTCTGCGCCGTCTTCTGCGGTTTCTGACGCAGCCGCAGGGCGGATACGCCCGCCGCGATCGCGCCCGAAGAAACCAATATTACATCTCTTCCACTGTTATGCAAATCTGCCAGCTCTTTTGCCAGTAGATCAATCTTGCGAAGAGCCAGCCTCCCATTCTCGTGGGTAATAGAAGAAGATCCGATCTTCACCACTACCCTGCGTACCCGACTTAAATCCCTCATAGGTTCTCCTTCCTTTTAATGGGCAGCACACTGCCCCGCCAGTATTCCGCTGCTGGCAGCCCACTGCAAATTATATCCACCGCAGTCGCCATCCACATCCAACACTTCGCCCGCCCAATAAATTCCATTTCTTTTCTTAGACTGCATGGTGTTTGGATCAATCTCGCCGGTAAAGACACCGCCTACGGTCACTTGTGCCTCGCGCCATCCGCCGTCTCCCAATACGGGAAATGTCCACCACTGCAAAATACGTGCCAGTGCCTGTATCTGCTGCTTACTTAAGTGCTCGCAGAGCATCTGCGGCGGAATATCCGTCTCCTTCAGCATCGGTAAAATCAGACGCTTATGGAGAATTCCACTCAGCATCTCCTGTACCTTCATGTAGCCAAAGCGTTCTGCGCGCTGTTTCAGCCACCAGTAACATTCTCCCTCCCGCATCTGATCCATCAGATTGAGCGCAATGCTGCATCGTCTGCCACTTACGAGCGCTTCTCTGGAAAGCCGCAAAATAGGCGGACCCGATAATCCCTCCGCCGTGAAAAGCACTTCGCCCCATTCTTGTGCCAGCACTTCATCTCCTTGCAGCAGCGATGCCTTGGCCTCCACTTTACAGCCCGATAGCGCCTTCAGATATGGACTGCGGCATTTCAACTTCACAAGGGCCGGTCGCAGCGGTACCACTGTGTGCCCCAGTGCAGAGGCCAGCTTCTTACCATCTCCATCCGCGCCAAACTGCGGAGAAGCCTTTCCTCCCACCGTAATGATGATATGCGGGAATCTTCCCAGTTCCTGTCCATCCGCGCCCTCTAGCATCCAATTTTTCTTTACGGACACAATGCGCTCTACAGGAGTCGCACAACAGATCCGAACCCCCAGTCTCTCCATCTCTGCACGCAGCGCATCCAATACGCCGGAAGCCTGCAATGACATGGGATACAGCTTGCCTTCCAACGAAATCAGCACCAAACCCAGACTCTCCCAGAATTGCCGCGTCCTCTCCTGTGATACTGCCTCCATCACCGCTTTTATAAAATCCGGAGCCGCTCCATGAAAATGAAACAGTTCCATATGTTCATTGGAAATATTGCAGCGTCCATTTCCTGTCGCTAAAAGCTTCTTGCCGACACGATCCATCTTCTCGAAAATCGTCACTTCTGCCCCAGCTCTGGCTGCTGTAATGGCCGCTACCATGCCGGCTGCTCCGCCGCCAATGATTCCAATCCGCATATTTCCAACTCCTTTACTCCATATTGAACAAGTGTTCGTTATTACTATACCAAATTTCATGCGAAAAATCAACGGCATTATGGGATTCATCAGAAACTCTTAAGGATCTCATTTATTAGAAAAAAAACTTGCGCCGGCTTTTTATTGATGCTATAATGAATCCGGCATTTCTATATAGAAAGTATATATCTGTTTGGAGGAATTCTTTTGGCAAAACAGGATTTCGTTTCCGCCATTGAGAAGCGGCGGACTTTTGCGATTATCTCTCACCCCGATGCGGGTAAAACTACATTGACGGAAAAGTTTTTATTATACGGCGGCGCCATCCAGTTGGCTGGTGCGGTCAAGGGAAAAGCAGCTGCCAGACACGCGGTATCTGACTGGATGGAAATCGAAAAACAGCGAGGCATCTCCGTCACCTCCTCCGTCATGCAGTTTAATTATGATGGATATTGCATCAATATTCTGGATACGCCGGGACACCAGGATTTTTCAGAGGATACGTATCGAACCCTCATGGCTGCCGATTCCGCCGTCATGGTCATCGACGCCTCCAAGGGTGTGGAAGCGCAGACCCGCAAGCTTTTTAAGGTCTGTGTCATGCGTCATATTCCCGTCTTTACCTTCATTAACAAAATGGATCGGGAAGCCCGGAACCCCTTCGATCTGATGGATGAGATCGAGACAGAATTGGGAATCCATACCTATCCTATGAACTGGCCTATCGGTTCCGGCAAAAGTTTCAAGGGCGTCTATGACCGCCAGAAGAGTGAAATTATCTCTTTCATTTCTCATGGCGGCAGTAAAAAGGCAACTGCCGTCGAAGTGCAGCTGGATGATCCTTCTTTGGCGGATCTAATTGGACAAGATGCGCAGGAAACTCTAGTCGAAGATATCGAACTTCTGGATGGCGCCAATTATGAGTTTGACATGAAAGAGATCCAAACCGGCCGTCTTTCTCCTGTATTTTTTGGATCCGCTCTTACCAATTTCGGTGTAGAACCTTTCCTGCAGGAATTTCTTCGTCTGACTCCGCCTCCGCTGGCACGTCAGACTGCCGATGGCGAACTTATCGATCCTATGGACCCCCATTTCTCTGCCTTCGTATTTAAGATTCAGGCCAACATGAATCGTGCTCATAGAGACCGAATCGCTTTCATGCGAATTTGTTCTGGTCGCTTCAATAAAGATCAGGAAGTCTTTCATGTACAGGGAAATAAAAAAATGCGCCTCTCTCAGCCTCAGCAATTGATGGCCCAAGATCGTACTATCATTGAAGAAGCTTATGCCGGCGATATCATTGGTGTATTCGACCCTGGCATCTTCTCCATTGGAGATACGGTATGCGATCCTTCCCTCAAGTGTCGCTTTACTGGTATTCCGACTTTTGCGCCCGAACACTTCGCAAGGCTCCGCCAGGTCGATACGCTAAAGCGCAAGCAATTCATCAAGGGAACCACACAGATCGCTCAGGAAGGTGCGATTCAGATGTTTCAGGAGCCCCGGCGCGGCATGGAAGAAATCATCGTCGGTGTCGTCGGAACACTGCAATTCGATGTACTGCTCTATCGCCTACGCTCTGAATATAATATCGAAGTACGCCTAGAACCCATGAGTCAGGAATATATCCGCTGGATCGAGAATGAGACTGACCCAGAATCTCCTCCGTCGCTCTATCTTACCTCCGATGCGAAACTCATTCAAGATTTCAAGGGCAATTACCTTATCATCTACGCACATGAATGGAGCCTAAGCATGATCTTAGAGCGAAATCCTGGTCTTTCCCTTGCAGAATTCGGTAAAAATGAATAAAATTGGGGAATTGCTATATTATATGGCAATTCCTTTTTTATTTGAAAATACAGATAAATCGCATCATCGTAATAATGCTTTACAATTTTGAATACCTAGATAAGGAGAAAATCTCATCGCCGCAGCACGATTTTACAATTCAGAGGGGCTGCGTGATGAGAAATTCTCTGCGGTCCCGAGATTCTCATCGCCGCCGCGGGATTTTACAATTCTAGAGAGCTACGTGATGAGAAATTCTCCGCGGTCCCCTGGGATTCTCATCGCCGCAGTATGATTTTACAATTCTAGGAGAATGAGTGATGAGAAATTCTCCGCGGTCCCGAGATTCTCATCGCCGCAGTATGATTTTACA